>NZ_JBXKJL010000427.1:0-2240 GCF_056994735.1 Geomonas sp. | reverse complement strand
CTGTTAAACGCCTTTAAGAGGTTAGGTTTGCTGATCATCGTGGAGTCGCCGACGAAGGCGAAGAAAATCCAATCGATCCTGAAGTCCAAGACCATCTCCACCGTTGGCCATTTCAAGGACCTCCCCGAATCCTCCATCGGCGTCGACCTCAAGACCTACGAGCCCACCTTCGTCTACCACGACAAAAAGAAGAACCTTCCCCGCGAGCTGCGGGATGCGGCCAAAGGCGAGACGGTCATGCTGGCGGGCGACCCCGACCGCGAGGGCTATGCCATCAGCCGGCACGTCTTTGACGAGGTGAAGTCGGTCGCCAAGGATTGCCTGCGGATGGAGATCTTCGAGGTGACCGAGAAGGGTCTGAAAGATTCCCTGGCAAAGGCCATCCCATTTCTGCAGACCAACACCGGCCTCTATCACGCCTTCCTCGGGCGCCGGATCGGCGACCGCCTCGTGGGCTACATCCTCTCCCCAATCGCCAGCCGTGATCTCTCCGGGAAATTCAGTGTCGGCCGTGTCCAGTCCCCGGCCGTGCGCCTGGTGGTGGACCGGGAGCGGGAAATCAGGGCCTTCGTACCAACCCCTTACTGGATCCTCAGCATCCTGCTGGAGAAGGATGGGACGCAGTTCCTGGCGCGTCACGTACGGGGGAAATTCGAAGTACAAGCTGACGCCCTCGCCATTGCCGAGGCGATCAAGGCCGAGTCTCATGCCCTCGCCGAGAAGGTGGCAAAGAAGGAGACCAGGCAGTCTCCGAAGCCGCCTTTCACCACGGTCGACCTCCAGGCCGCGGCGGCCGCACGGCTGAAGCTGCAGCCGGAGCAGACGATGAGGCTGGCCCAGGCTCTCTTCGATCACGGCCTGATCACTTACCATCGCACCGATTCCGTCAGGATGGCCGATGAATTCATCGCCGAGATCAGGACCTTCCTGGGGAACGCCCTGGGCCCGGACTATCTTCCACCGAAGCCGCACCAGTACAAGTCAAAGAACTCGCAGGCCGACGCCCACGAGGGTATCCGCCCGACGCACATGCATTCCCTGACCGAGATCGCTCCCTTGATCGGCAGAGAAGGTCTAACCCCGGAACATGCCAGGCTGTACGACCTGATCTTCCGACGTGCAGTGGCCAGCCAGATGGCGCAGGCTGTCTATGACGCCACCGTGATGATTTTCGATGTAGTCGGTGAGAAATTCAGGGCGAACGGACGAGTGCTTAAGTTCGACGGCTTCCTGCGCGTCTACGGAGACTCAGAGGACGAAAAGGAGCGGAAGGACGACGACCCGGTGCAGGCGCTCCCGCCGGTGGAGTCCGGAGAGCTGGTCCCTAAGAAAGGGGAGATGCTCGACGAGAAGAAAACGAAACCGCCACCCCGCTTCACTTTCGGCTCCCTGGTGAAGGAGCTGGAGAGGCTGGAGATCGGGCGACCGTCGACCTATGCCGCCATCACCAAGAACATCACCGATCGCGGATACGTGCGCGAGGAGAAGGGGAAGGTGGTGCCGCTCCCGCCTGGAGAGACGCTGATCGACTATCTGCGCGACAAGCACGGCTGGGTGATCGACTACGACCTGACCCGCAGGATGGAAGGGTTCCTCGATCTCGTCGTCGATAACAAAGAGACCTGGCAGCGCTTCTGTAAAGGCGTGCACGGCAAGATGGGATTTGTCGCTCCCGCCGAAAGAGGCGAGGGTGCCGCCCCCACCGAGGGTCAGCTCCGTTATGCGAAGGCTCTGGCTGAAAAGGGCGGCCTCACCATTCCCGAGTCGGTTCTCCAGAGTCGCCAGCAAATTTCCGCGTGGATTGACCGTGCCACCGGCAAAGGGGCATCTCCTAAGGCCGCATCCGCAGGCGAGGGGAGTGGCTGCAATACTGGAAGTCCCGATGGCTCTGTCGAGGGGAGGAAAGGGCGAGAGGAGTCTGCTGGTGTCGAGGCGAAGCCCGGTCGTGGTTCAGTTGGGAAGGGAAAGGCCAAGGGGGCAAAAGCCGCGACTGCCTCCGACGGAACCATCGGCCCCTGTCCCGGCTGTGGTCAAGGAGTCCGTGAGTTCGACAAGTCCTACACCTGCAGCGCCCGCTGCGGTTTCGTGCTGTGGAAGGACAAGCTATCGAGGTGGGGGAAGGAGATCTCCCCCTCTCTTGCCGGAAGGCTTATGAAAGGAAAGCCCGTTGCGCTTCGCGGTCTCGTGTCAGTGAAGGAAAAGAAGAAGTTCGACGCCAAAGCCCAACTCCACCGCGACCC
>NZ_JBXKJL010000426.1:0-9243 GCF_056994735.1 Geomonas sp. | reverse complement strand
AATCCGCTGCACTGCAATACCACTCGATGGGTCGCAAGGGAAAGATCGAGGTGACCCCGACCAAGCCGTGCCAGACCGCGGAGGACCTGTCGCTGGCCTATTCCCCTGGCGTCGCGGAGCCCTGCCTGGCCATCGAGCAGCAACCGGAAGATGCCTACCGGTACACGGCCAAGGGGAACCTCGTGGCCGTCGTCTCCAACGGCACCGCCGTCCTGGGCCTCGGTAACATCGGCGCCCTCGCCGGGAAGCCGGTCATGGAGGGGAAAGGGGTCCTCTTCAAGCGCTTCGCCGACGTGGACGTCTTCGACATCGAGCTGAACAGCGAGAACCCCGACGAGATCATCCGCGCCGTGCAGATGCTGGAGCCGACCTTCGGCGGCATCAACCTGGAGGACATCAAGGCCCCCGAGTGCTTCTACATCGAAGAGGAGCTCAAGAAGACCATGAACATCCCGGTCTTCCACGACGACCAGCACGGGACCGCGATCATCTCCGCGGCCGGGCTGATCAACGCCCTGGAACTTGTCGGCAAGCGCATCGAGGATATCCGGCTGGTGGTGAACGGCGCCGGGGCCGCCTCCATCGCCTGCGCCAACCTGGCCATCTCGCTGGGGCTCAGGCGCGAGAACCTGGTCATGTGCGACACCAAGGGGGTCATTTACCGGGGCCGGGCCGAGGGGATGAACAAGTACAAGGAGCTCTTTGCCGTCGACACCGAGATGCGTACCCTCGAGGAGGCTGCGGCGGGGGCCGACGTCCTCTACGGGCTCTCCGCCAAGGGGGCCTTCACCCCCGAAATGGTCAGGAGCATGGCGGCGGACCCCATCATCTTCGCCATGGCCAACCCCGACCCGGAGATCACCCCCGAGGAGGCCCACGCGGTGCGGGGCGACGTGCTGATCGCCACCGGACGCTCCGACTACCCGAACCAGGTCAACAACGTCCTCGGCTTCCCCTTCATCTTCCGCGGCGCCCTGGACGTCAGGGCCACCAGCATCAACGAGGAGATGAAGATTGCCGCGGTGCATGCCCTGGCCGAGTTGGCCCGCGAGGAGGTCCCCGATTCGGTCTGCCGGGCCTACGGCAACAAGGAGTTCAGCTTCGGGCGTGACTACATCATCCCCAAGCCCTTCGACCCGCGCGCCCTCCTGAGGGTCGCTCCCGCTGTCGCCCGGGCCGCCATGGAATCGGGGGTGGCGCGTCAGCCGATCGAGGACATGGCCAGGTACGAGGAATACCTGGAGTCGCTGCAGGGGCGTTCCAAGGAAACGCTGCGCATGATCATCAACAAGGCCAAAAGCGACCCGAAGCGGATCGTATTTCCGGAGGGGGAGAACGAGAAGGTGCTGCGGGCGGCCCAGAAGATCGTCGAGGAAGGGATCGGCCGCCCCATCCTGATCGGAAACCGCAACCGGATCGAGGCGGCGCTGGAGGAGATGCAGATCGACCTGTCAGAGATCGAGGTCATCGACCCCGCCACCAGCGACAAGGTGGAAGGATACGCACAGGAGCTCTTCGCACTCAGGCAGCGCAAGGGGCTCACCCTCTCCGAGGCGAGGCGCCTTTTGAGGCGCAAATCGCGGGTCCATTTCGGCTGCATGCTGGTGCGCCAGGGTGATGCCGATACCCTGCTGGCCGGGGTCGATTCGCAGTATGCCGACACCATCAGGCCGGCGCTGCAGGTCATCGGGAAGAAGGAAGGACTCTCCAGCGTGCACGGCCTCTACGCCATGGTCTCGAAGCAGGGGCTCCATCTGCTGGCGGATACCACCGTCTGCATCGAGCCGACCTCCGAGCAGCTGGCGGAGACCGCGATCCTCGCCGCCGAGACCGCCAGGATCCTGGAGGTCGAGCCGACGGTGGCCATGCTTTCCATGTCGAACTTCGGCTCGGTGCGCCATCCTCAGGCCGACCGGGTGCGGCACGCGGTTGACATGGTCCGGAAGAAGGAGCCGGGGCTCGCCATCGACGGTGAGATGCAGGCGGACACCGCGGTGATCACGGAGATCCTGCAGGAGGGCTACCCCTTCTCGACGCTGAAGAAGGCGGCCAACGTGCTGATCTTCCCCGACCTCACCTCAGGGAACATCGCCTACAAGCTGCTGCACAAGCTGGGGGGCGCCGAGGCCATCGGTCCCATCCTGATGGGAATGAACAAGCCGGTCCACATCCTCCAGCGTGGTGATGATGTGGCGGATATCGTCAACATGGCTGCCATCGCGGTGGTCGATGCGCAGAACAGCGCCCGGGGCTAGGGGGGCAACATGTACGCGGAAGGGACCGGATACCTGGGCGTCAACGCCCATTACGCACAGCAGGACCTGGAGAACACCATCCTCGCCGCCGTCGATGCCACGGGGCGCCGGAGCGGAGAGCTCAGGCCGGAACACCTGGCCGCCATCGACCAGTTCCACGTCCGGGGACGCAAGGCGACCTCGTCCCTGGCCAGGGACCTCGATCTCGGGAGGGACATGCAGGTGCTGGATGTGGGATGCGGTCTCGGCGGGGCGGCACGCTACCTCGCCTGGGAATACGGCTGCCGCGTCACCGGCCTCGATCTGAGCGCCGAGTACTGCAGGGTGGCCGCCGGTCTCTCGCAGCGGCTGGGCCTCGAGGGACAGGTCTCCTTTCTCCAGGGAAACGCCCTCGACCTCCCTTTCCCTGATGCCTCCTTCGACGTGGTATGGACCCAGCATGCCGCCATGAACATCGCCGACAAGTCCGGGCTCTACCGGGAAATGTGGCGGGTGCTGAAGCCCGGGGGAAGGCTGGCCATCAACGATGTCCTCGCCGGACCGGGGGGCGAGATCCACTACCCCGTCCCCTGGGCGAGGGAATCCTCCACCAGCTTTCTGCAGAGCTCCCGGGAGCTGTTGCATTCGCTGAGAGAGATCGGGTTTAGGCCCATGGTCTGGAGAGACGTGACCGATGCGGGGCGCCGGTGGTTCCGGGAGGTCACGGAGAGGATGCACAGGGAAGGGGCGCCACCCCTGGGACTTCACCTGCTGCTGGGGCCTGAGTTTCCGCGCATGGCTCTCAACCAGCACCTGAACCTTGAAGAAGACCGCATTGCCCTGATCGAAGCCGTATTGCGGCGTCCTTTTGATGCCTGAAGGTAGATGGATAGGGGGTCCCTGATGAGCGATCTGAGCCAACAAACGATGAAGGAACCGGTACTGAAAGATTCCACCCTCTCCCTGGAAGGAGGGGTGGCCCTCCTTACCTTCGAGCGAAACGATGTCCGCAACGCCCTGACCGGAACCGGGCTGATCGGCGACCTGGTCGCCACGGTGCAGTGGGCGAACAGCAATCCGGCGGTGTCGGTGCTGATCATCACCGGCGGCGGCTCGGCCTTCTCCTCCGGCGGCAACGTAAAAGAGATGCAGGAGCAAAAGGGGAGCTTCGCCGGGTCCCCGATCACCATCCAGGACCGGTACCGGCGCGGCATCCAGCAGATCCCGCTGGTCATGCACGCGGCCGAGATCCCCGTCATAGCGGCGGTGAACGGCCCGGCCATCGGGGCAGGTTTCGACCTCGCCTGCATGTGCGACCTCCGGATCGGCTCGACCCGGGCACAGGTCGGGGAGACCTTCATCAAGCTGGGGATCACCCCCGGCGACGGAGGAGCCTGGTTCCTGCAGCGCCTGATCGGTTACCAGAAGGCCTGCGAGCTGACCTTCACCGGCAGGGTGATAAGCCCGGACGAGGCCCTGAAACTCGGAATCTACCTGGAGGTGGTCGAGCCGGAGGCGCTGCTGCCGAGGGCACGGGAGCTGGCCGAAGAGATGGCCGCCAATCCCCCCCTGACCCTGCGACTCACCAAGAGGATGATGAAAATGGCCCAAAGGAGCGAGCTTCCGGACTTTCTCGAACTCTGCGCCACCTTCCAGGCCATGGCGCATCACACCGAGGACCACCTGGAAGCGGTGAACGCCTTCCTGGACAAGAGAACGGCTCAATACAACGGCAGATAGCCACATCAAGAAAGGCGGGGGTACTGATATGAAAGAGATTTATGTGGTGGAATCGTTGCGCACTCCGCTGGGATCGTTCGGCGGGTCGCTTTCCGAGCTGGACGCCCCGCGGCTGGCAGCCCCGGTGATCAGGGGACTCCTGGAGCGGACCGGTCTCGCCGCCGGCGCGGTGGACGAGGTCATCATCGGTCAGGTCCTTTCCGGCGCGGTCGGCCAGGCTCCCGCGCGGCAGGCCATGCGCTACGCAGGCCTCCCGGACGCCGTCCCGGCCATGACCATCAACAAGGTCTGCGGCAGCGGCCTCAAGGCACTCATGCTCGGCGCCGGGTCCATCAGCCTGGGCGACGCCGAGGTGGTGATCGCCGGCGGCATGGAGAACATGTCCCAGGCGCCCTACGCCCTCGGCAAGGCACGCAGCGGCTACCGGATGGGGAACGGCGAGATCCTCGACCTGATGATCCAGGACGGGCTCCTCGACCCCTACAGCGGCAACCACATGGGAGTCATCGCCGAGGCGAGCGCGGCCAAGCACAACCTCAGCCGCGAGGAGCAGGACGCCTTCACCATCCGCTCCTACCAGAGGGCCCAGCGGGCGCAGCAGGAGGGGCTCTTCAAGGACGAGATAGTTGCCGTCACAAAGAAGACCCGCCAGGGGGAAGAGGTGGTGGCCCTGGACGAGGAGCCCTTCAAGGTCGACTTCGCCAAGCTGCCGGGGTTGAAGCCCGCCTTCAAGAAGGACGGGACCATCACCGCCGGCAACGCCTCGACCATAAGCGACGGCGCCGCGATGACCCTTCTGGCCGGGAAGGGGGCGCTGGAGAGACACAGCCTCACCCCGAAGGCCCGACTGGTGGCCTACGCATCCAACAGCATTGCCCCCGACCTCTTCGCCGAGGCCCCGGTGGGAGCGATCGAGAAGGTCTGCGCCAGGGCAGGTATCAAGCTCGGCGACATCGACCTCTTCGAGATAAACGAGGCCTTCGCCGCCGTCCCGCTCATCGCCATGAAGGCGCTCGGCATCGACCCGGAGAAGGTGAACGTCAACGGCGGCGCGGTCGCCATCGGCCATCCGCTGGGGGCCAGCGGTGCACGCCTCACCGCGACCCTTTTGCCGGAACTGCAGAGGCGTAAGGGGCGCTACGGACTGGCGACCTTGTGCATCGGCGGCGGCGAGGCGGTAGCAGTCATCTTCGAAAGAATCTAGGAGGGGATCATGATCAACAAGGTAGGAGTTCTCGGCGCCGGACAGATGGGGAGCGGCATCGCCCACGTCCTGGCCCAGCAGGGGATAGAGGTGGTACTTTTCGACATCGCCGACGCGCAGCTCGGCAACGCCCGCGTCACCATCGAGAAGAACCTGGAGCGCCAGGCCAAGAAGGAGCAGCTAGACCTGGCCACGGTCAAGAGCACGCTGGCCCGCATCCGCTGCACCACGGAGATGGCCGATCTCGCCGATTGCGACATGGCCATCGAGGCGGTAACGGAGAAGGAGGCGCTCAAGCTGGAGATCTTCAAGAAGCTCGACGGCGTCATCAAGGAGGGTGCCATCCTGGCCTCCAACACCTCGTCGATCCCCATAACCCGCATCGCCGCCGTGACCGGCCGCCCCGACCGCGTGATCGGCATGCACTTCATGAACCCGGTGCCGGTCATGAAGCTGGTCGAGGTGATCCGCGGCCTGGCCACCAGCGACCAGACCTTCGAGGAGACCTCGGCGCTGGTGGCGAGACTGGGGAAGGAGATGTCCGTTTCAGCCGACTACCCCGGCTTCATCGTCAACCGAATCCTGATCCCGATGATCAACGAAGCCGCCTACACCCTGTACGAAGGGATCGCCAGCGCCGAGGACATCGACAAGGGGATGAAACTCGGGACGAACCAGCCGATGGGGCCGCTGACCCTGGCCGATTTCATCGGCCTCGACACCTGCCTGGCCATCATGAACGTCCTTTACGACGGCTTCAAGGATCCCAAATACCGTCCCTGCCCGCTTCTCACCAAGATGGTGGAGGCAGGCTACCTCGGCAAAAAGAGCAGCCGCGGCTTCTACACCTACCTGTGAAGGGGAGAGTCATGGAAACGACCAACCTCATTATCGACAAGAAAGACGGCGGCGTGGCCCTGCTGACGGTGAACCGTCCCGCGGCGCTGAACAGCCTCAACAACGAAGTCCTGGGCGAGCTCTTGGAGTCCTTCACCTACCTCGAGGCCGATGACACCGTGAAGGTGATCGTGGTGACCGGGAGCGGCTCCAAGGCCTTCATCGCCGGGGCCGATATCGCCCAGATGGTGAACCTGAACTCTCAGGAGGCCCTGGAATTCGCCCTGACCGGACAAAAGCTCATGACGCTGGTGGGAGAGATGGCCAAGCCGGTCATCGCCGCGGTCAACGGTTTCGCCCTGGGGGGCGGGCTGGAGCTGGCCCTGGCCTGCGACTTCATCTACGCCTCGGAGAACGCCAAGATGGGTCTTCCCGAGGTGTCGCTGGGGATCATGCCCGGCTTCGGCGGGACCCAGAAGCTGGCGAGGCTGGTGGGGCGCAACCTGGCGAACGAACTGATCTTCACCGGGAGGATGGTCACCGCCGCCGAGGGGAAGGGGTGCGGCCTGGTGAACGCGGTCTTCCCGGCTGAAGAACTCCTGCCCAGGACGCTGGAGACGGCGGCGAAGATCGCGGGGCAAGGGCTTCTGGGCGTGGCCTGCGCCAAGCGCGCCATCAAGGGTGGCCTCGACATGGCTGAAGGGGAGGGGATGGGGCATGAAGCAGCCCTCTTCGCCTCGCTCTTCGCCACCGCCGACCAGAGGGAAGGGATGACGGCCTTCCTGGAGAAACGCAAAGCGGCCTTCACCGGCGCCTGAGAATCTGCCTGAGAATCTTGGAGAGTCACATGGAAGCGACACGAGAACTATATTGGAATATCGGCCACGGGATGGTGACGCTCCTCCCGATGTACCTCTGCACCCTGGCGGCCATGGGGGTCCTCGTCTACTTCGGGTCCCGGCGCCTGAAGATCTACCGGCAGGGGAAGGCGCTGAACCGCACCGACCAGCGCGAACTCCGCCTGGCCCAGCTCCTCAAGGGGGTGCTCCTGCAGAGCCGGGTGCTCCTGGTGAAGGGGCCCGGCTCGGCCCACGGCCTCTTCTTCTGGGGCTTCGCGATCCTCTTCGCCGGCACCATCCTGGTGGCCGCCCAGGCCGACTTCACCGACCTCTTCTTCGGCCTGCGCTTTCTCCACGGCGACCTCTACCGGGTCTTCTCCCTGGCGCTGGACCTGGCCGGCCTGGTGGCCATCGTGATGCTCCTGGGGCTCCTGGTGCGGCGCTACCTCGTCCGCCCCGCAGGGCTGGAGACGAGCGGCGACGATGCCATCATGCACGGGCTCCTCTTCGCCATCCTCATCACCGGCTTCGTCATCGAAGGGGCGCGCATGGCGGTCACCGAGCTCCCGGTCAACCCCGAGCTGGCTCGCTGGTCGCCGGTGGGGCTGGTGGTGGCCAAGGCGCTGGCCGGAGCGGGAGCGGATTCCCTGCGCTCGCTGCACCAGGGGCTTTGGTGGCTGCATTTCTTCCTGGTGATCGGCTTCATCTGCGCCATCCCCTTCACCAAGTTCCGGCACATCTTCACCACGGCCGCCAACTATTTCTTCGCCGACCTCGGCCCCAAGGGAGCACTGGTTACCCTGAACATGGAGGACGAGGGGGCCGAGAGCTTCGGCGCCGCCAAGCTCTCCGACCTGACCTGGAAGGACATCTTCGACACCGACGCCTGCACCAAGTGCAAGCGCTGCCAGGACCGCTGCCCGGCCCACAACACCGAGAAGCCGCTCTCCCCGATGAAGGTGATCAACCAGCTGGGCGAGATCGCCTGTGCGAACCCGGAGGCGAGCCTGATCGAGACCGTCGGCAAGGATGCCCTCTGGTCCTGCACCACCTGCCGGGCCTGCCAGGAGATCTGCCCCGCCTCGATCGAGCACGTGAACAAGATCGTCGACATGCGCCGCAACCTGGTGCTGATGGAGGGCGAGTTCCCCGGGGAAGAGGTCATGGTGGCCATGGACAACACCGAGGTCAACGGCAACCCGCTGGGTCTGGCCATGGCCTCCCGCGGCGACTGGGCCGAAGGGCTCCCGGTGGTTCGCCTCGGCGAAAACCAGGATGTCGACATCCTCTACTTCGTCGGCTGCTACGCCTCCTTCGACAAGAGGAACATCAAGGTCGCCACCAGCTTCGTCAAGCTCTGCGAGGCGGCGGGCATCAAGGTCGGCATCCTGGGCAAGGAGGAGAAGTGCTGCGGCGAGCCGATGCGCAAGCTCGGCAACGAATACCTCTACCAGTCGCTGGCTACCGAGAACATCGAGACCATCAAGGGGTACGGGGTCAAGAAGGTGGTCACCGCCTGCCCCCACTGCTTCAACACCCTGAGCAAGGACTACCGCGACCTCGGCTTCGACGTGGACACCGAGCATTACACCACCTTCCTTAACGGGCTGGTTGAAGACGGAAGGCTGAAGCTCAAGGGCGAGAGCTTTGACTGCACCTATCACGACTCCTGCTACATCGGCCGCTACAACGAGCTCTACCAGGAGCCGCGCGCGCTCCTCGCCGCCGCGGGGGGGACGGTCCGCGAGATGGAAAAGAACCAGAGCCAAAGCTTCTGCTGCGGCGCAGGCGGCGGGAGGATCATGGCCGAGGAGAAACTGGGAAGCCGGATCAGCGGCGCCCGGGCCAAGATGGCCGCCGCCACGGGAGCCGACCTCCTGGTCTCCAACTGCCCCTTCTGCCTGACCATGTTCGAGGACGGCATCAAGGGGGCGGAGCTGGAAGGGGAGCTGGCGCCCAGGGACATCGCCGAGATCCTGCTGGAAAGGGTTGCCGGCTAGGCGATGCCTCCAGGGCCTGAATAAGGAAGTCCCCCTTTGACAAAGGGGGATTTAGGCGGATTTTACGCAGGTGCCGAGATCGCAAAATCCCCCCCGGCCCCCCATTTTCAAGGGGGGAGGTAGGTGCAAGGCCTCTTGGAAAAGGCGGATGCTGGACCCACTTGGAAAGGGTGGGAGCTTAGATGAGAGTCCTGCTGACCCGTTGACAGGGAATTAATAACGAGATACGAGCCGCCCCGGCGCCAGCGCCTGCGGGACGAACTCAAGCGAGGTTCACCATGCTAATCGTCGTCTGCATCAAACAAGTGCCGGACACCACCCAGGTCCAGATCGACCCGGTAACCAACACCCTGGTTCGCGAGGGGATACCCTTCATCGCCAACCCCTAC
>NZ_JBXKJL010000425.1:0-13389 GCF_056994735.1 Geomonas sp. | reverse complement strand
GCGAGGCGGGGAGCTATCTCTCCTGCTCGGTCATGGCATCGGGGTGGGCGCTGTCGGGGTCGCATTCGGGGCGGAGGTAGCGCTCCATATCGTCGTAGAGACGATTCAAGGTCAGCCTGATGGCGGTCAGGGTGTCGTAGTCGATCGGCCTTCCCTTCATGACGCCGTCGTGAAAACGGTCCATCATGCCGCGCATCTCCTGCACCAGGCGGTAGCTGTCCCTGAGGACGATATAGGAACTGTCGCTCAGTTCCCTGACTCTCTCTTCCTTAACTCCTGATGTCATGACTCCCTCCTTTGCGCTTCTTACCCGTCAGCGCCAGTGTATGCAGTTTACCGGGCAGCTGTCTATGGCTCCCTGGATCCTCTCTTCACCCGCCCCCTCCTGGTCATGGACCTCCGATACTCCGTCATCGTTCAGCAGGAAGACCTCCGGGACGATGCTGGTACAAAGCCCGCACCCTATGCAGATTTGTTGATCTACAAACACCTCACGTGCCATGGACAACCTCTTCTCGTGCGGGCCAGGCTCTTGTACCGGGAAGCGACGTTCTAAGGATACCGGAGAAAAGGGAAAAGTCGACTCGCGGGCCAGCGCCCCTCCGGCTGGGGCTTGGGCCGGCACAGGTGAAAACGAGCGGAAGGGGGCGAAAGTTTTATGGGGAAACAGCGGCTTTCCGCTCCAAGGACTAACGGGGCTTGTACGTCATGCAGTCCGGGTGTGACTGATGTACCCCCACCTTGATACTCGGAGCGCTGCACTCCAGTGACTTGTTGTAGGAGCATTGCTCGACCTTGCAGGCGCCTACGCCCCCCTGAACGTCCATGATGCCGCCTTTATGTTTGCTGTGCATATAGGTATCACAGTTAGGGCAGGGGTCACCGGGGCCGCCGACCGTGATGGCCAGGGTATGGCATGCATTGTGTTTGTTGTACGAGCAATCGGTTACGTCGCAGGAAACAATCTTGACCATGTCCTTCTCCATTATGATCTCCTTTTCGCCGCCCCCTTCACGCATAAGGAATGTTTAGCAGCTGCCATTGGATAGTCAAGCCGGAGGGGGCGCCGGCGCAGCGGACGAGGACGAAGCCGTTGTCGTGCGGCGCGGGCCGTGACAGAAAGGTTTGCGCTGCCCTGCGCTTTGCTTTAGACTGTGCCGACCGCCGGCGCCAGGGGAAAAGGAAACCCCTCCCAGTCCGCGGAGTTGGAGTAGAAATGCCTAAGGAACTTACCCATTGGATGCTGGCCGAAGAAGCCTCAGCCTTTCTCCCTGATGGGAGCCGCATCAAGGAGCTCATCGCCCGGCATCAGAAGGCTTACCTGGGAGGAGCGGTTCTCCCGGACACGCTGGCGCACATCTTCCGCGGCCCCTTCCATCCCCGGGCCCGCACCCTCGGGCACCGATTCCACGACCCCGCGGAGAGCTGCTATCGGCCGGTGATCAGGGCGGAGAAGCGCCTTGGCAATGACCTTTCCGAAGGGATACTTTCCTGCCTCCTCGGGGTGATAAGCCACATGGAGGCCGACATCGCGCTGCACCCCTACGTCTATGCTCTCGGAGGGAGCGACGACATCGGGGAACACTACCGCGTTGAAACCGGGATCGATGTCCATTTCCTGCAGGCAGGGGGGGCGCCGGCACCGCGGACGCTGGAGAAGCTCCTCTGCCCGGCGACCAGAGAGGTGATGGTGACGGCGGCTGGGCATCTCTTCGATCCGGAAGAGCAACTGCCGCGCCAGGCGATCGAGCACGCCCTGGAGTTGCACTGCCGGTTCCAGGCCATGTACGACCGGACGCTTTGGAAGCTTGCGGTACGGCTTTTGGGGAGGGTTTGCGGGTCGCCATTCAGGGAGCAGAAGGAGCTGTTCTATCCTTTAGGCGCAAAGGGGGCGGGATTCGCGGCGGGGGCAGGAAACGAATGGCGCCACCCGGAGAGCGGGGAGTTGAAGAACTCCACGGTGGCTGATCTGGCGCAGGAGGCGGTGGAGCGGACGGTGGAGGTTTTCCGGCGGATCGAGGAGGCGGGGACACTGGCGGCGGCGCTGGAGGATCGCCAAGGGGCTAACCTCTTGACGGGGCTGTACGGGGTGAGAAAAAAAGCCTGACCACGGAGGAAGTCAAAAACGGGTAACAGGGATGTACAGGATAAACAGGATGAATTCAATGCCTCAGGGTAGCGCAGGTCATGCTGCCCCTCCAAGCACCGAACGACGACGTAACTTGCTCTTTGCCGGAAGGTTGGTTCTCCTCTGTGTCCCTCTGTGCCGCTCTGTGGTAGAAGGTTGAGGTTTAGTGGAATACAAGAGGTTTTCCTCTGTGTCCCCTGAGGCCCCCTCTTGGGTCCTCCGTGGTTAGCGCTTTACCCGCAGCACCCGCTCCCCCCGAGACCGGGGATCTTTCTCTCCCTGAACCATTCGTTGATCAGCCCGGTGGCGCACCCTACCCCGGCATCGACGCCGATGGCTGCTACCGGACAGTTCTTCGCGCAGGCACCGCACTCCATGCAGGCATCCCTGTCCGCCACCCTCGCCTTTTTCCCCTCCAGCTCGAAGACCTGGTGCGGACAGACCTCGAAACATCTGCCGCAGCCGACACACCTTTCCTCTTCCAACTGCAGCGTCACTACACCCTCAAGATATCTGAACCCTTTCATCGCTATCTCCCCTTTCTAAACCAGCCGGCCCGCAACGATTAACACGACCGCCGCTATGACGGCACAGCCGATGGCGGGGATACCGATCCGCATCTCCTTCTTGACCCCCGATCGCGAGGTGTAGGTGGTGCACCCGGTGAAGTTGAGGGTGTAGAAGGCGCTGACCGCCGGAAGGGCCAGAAAGGCGGCCACGGTTACCGGCAATCTCCAGGCCGCCCCCCCGGCCAGTGCATAAAGCGCAGCGGCATAGGCCGCGCCGGCGATGGCTCCTTTGATCGCGAAGCTCCTTCCGGGAAGAACGGGGAGGAGCGCCGGGCCAACCGCTATCCCGCAGAAGACCGCCCCGAGATACGCAATCAGGGCAGTCGTCGCCGCGGCCTCGCCAGCCATGATGGTGGCTGCGAGATAGACCATGGCTGCACCCACGCTTACCCATTTCAGGGCCAGCACAATCTCGACCGGGATAAGGACCAGCCGGTCGTACCAGTTGAAGCGCAACTGCCGCATGGCTGGCGTCGTTACCTCCCCGTTGTCGAGATACTCCGGGAGATCCTCCGCCCGCAGGGTCGCGTAGGCGATGGAGAAGCCGACCCGTCTCTGGACCTCATGAGCTGACACACCGGGAGCACCGAGGATAGGCAGGATGAGCCGCCTGTGCTTCACCACGTCGCGCAGCCCCGTCCCGGCAACCTGCTTCACCAACTCATCGGTGCCGAAGGTCCCCTTCCCTGCCGCGCACCATACGTTGATCCCGAAGGTCTCCAGCACCAGCAGCCAGACGCTCCGCCCGGCCAGCGCCCGCCGTACCAGGTCGAAACTCATCTTGTAATTGGCTGTCACCACCACCGGCGAGTCAGGGGTCGGCTCTCCGATGGCGTAGAGGCCGGCGGGGACGAGATAACTCATCCGGTTGATCCCCCAACGCGCCTTGCAGGCGCCAAGGTGGTCAGCCGCAACAAGCGTCGAATTAATCCGCGGCACCCTTCCGGAACCGGTCTCTATCCAGCCGATGAAGCCGGGCACCTTGTCGCTGATTTCCCCACCGCCGGTGGAGGTCTTGGGACCTCAGCAGGGGGGCGCGTCAGGGTCGATGACGGTACCGGGAGCACAGCCGGAGGCGAGCTTCGGCTTGGCCAGTTCGATCTTTTTGAATTGCCGGATTGTCATCTTGTCTTCCTCTTAACAAAGGTGTTGAGCAAAGCCCGCTGATTTTCCATGGGGGGAACCGGCCACCTGCGTGGCACCGCCCTCACCCCTGCCTTCTCCCGGGGGGAGAGGGAACTGCTACTTCGATCGCTGCGAAATAGCGGCGCTGGAATCGGAAGGCGACATTGACCAGGGCGATCATCACCGGCACCTCGACCAGGGGACCGATGACCGCGGCGAAGGCGGCGCCTGAATTGAGGCCGAAGACGGCAACCGCGACGGCTATGGCCAGCTCGAAGTTGTTGCTGGCCGCGGTGAAGGCCAGGGTGGTGGTCTGGGAATAATCTGCGCCGAGCCTCTTTCCCATCCAGAAGGAAGCGAGGAACATCACCACGAAGTAGATCAAGAGCGGCAAGGCGATGCGCAGCACGTCGAGCGGGATGGTCACGATCAGCTGCCCCTTGAGGCTGAACATCACCACGATGGTAAAGAGCAGGGCCACCAGGGTGATCGGACCGATGCGCGGCACGAAGTCGCGGTGATAACGCTCCTTCCCCATGAACCTGACGCCGACGAGCCTGGTCAGGGCTCCGGCGATGCAGGGAATGCCGAGGTAGATGAAGACGCTTTTGGCGATCTGGCCGATGCTGACCTCGACGATACTTCCGGAGAGGCCGAACAGTGGCGGCAGCACGGTAATGAAAAACCAGGCGTAGACACTGTAGAAGAGGACCTGGAAGACGCTGTTGAAGGCTACCAGCCCGGCGGCGTATTCGGTGTTCCCCTTGGCCAGATCGTTCCAGACAATGACCATGGCGATGCAGCGGGCGAGGCCGATCATGATCAGCCCCACCATGTAATCGGGCTTGTCGGGGAGGAGGGCGATGGCCAGGATGAACATCAGCACCGGGCCGATCAACCAGTTCTGCACCAGCGACAATCCGAGCACCTTCTTGTTCCGGAAGACCTGCGGCAGTTCCTCGTAACGCACCTTGGCGAACGGGGGATACATCATCAGGATCAGCCCGAGGGCGATGGGGATGTTGGTGGTGCCGACCTGGAAGCGGTTGATGAACGCTTCAACGCCCGGGACGAAATAGCCGAGGCCGACGCCAAGGGCCATGGCGGCAAAGATCCAGGCGGTGAGCCAGCGGTCTAGAAAGGAAAGCCTCCTCATCAGGTGCTCTGTCATGGCTCTTCTCCTGTCAGAAAGGATCTGATCCTGCTTCTTATCTCGTCCCGCACCCGCCTGAAGTCGGGAAGTTTCTCCTCTTCGGTGCCGCTGCCACGTGAGGGGTCGTCGAAGCCGATGTGGACCCGTTCGACCCCTCCGAAAAAGAGTGGGCATTTCTCGTTGGCCGAGCCGCACAGGGTGATGACGTAGTCGAAGCTTTGGCCGCTGAACCCGTCGAGGGTCTTGGAGCGGTGGTGGGAGATGTCGATGCCGACTTCGGCCAGGACCCGGATCGCGGTGGGGTTCACGGAAGTCGCCTCGGTCCCGGCAGAGAAGGCCTCGAAGCGGTCACCGAGGTCGGCATTGACCAGCCCCTCCGCCATCTGCGAGCGGCATGAGTTATGGGTACAAAGAAAGAGGACCTTCTTTTTCATTCCAGCTCCTATATTCGCAAAAATGGATAAAGCCCCGGCGCCCACTCCCCTTACAGGAAGTGGAGCCTAAGCGCAGCGGCAGCCGTCTCCGAGGCTTTTCAGCCTCTCCAGGTCCTTCCTGGCCGACTCCGTCGCGGGGAGGAAGTTGCGCAGCACGGGGACGATGAACTGCTGGATCGGCGCCAGGCTCCTGTTGATGGAATAGTAGATCCACACCCCTACCCGGCGGTCCTTCAGCCAGCCCGCCGACTTCAGCAGGGAAAGCTGCCTGGAAACGGTCGACTGCGGCAGTTGCAGCACGCTCACCAGGTCGCACACGCAGAGCTCGTCCTCCTCGACCAGGAGGGCCAGTATGCGCAGACGCGTCTCGTCGTCCAGGGATTTGAATATGCCCGCGATATTTTCCATACGGGCTTTATATCCGGAAAAGTGGATTTAGTCAAGAGATGAAGGAATGTCGACGTTGACCGGCAAGCCGGGGACAAGGCAGCGGTGTCCGGTTAGCTACTTGCACCTGCCCATTTCTCTACATTTCAAGCGCCCCCTCTCCCATGGGGAGAGGGAGCAGTTTCGAAGGAAGATTAGGAAGGGAAAGAGGCAAAGCAAAAAACTAACCGGACAACGCTGGGGACAAGGACGAAGAGGGATTGAAGAGGGGAGCACAAAAAAAAGAGGCGGTTTTGGCCGCCTCTCGGGAAGGTTTATGCGGTGAGGCTACGCGTCGGCCGCGAGTTGAGGCGTGGCGTAGAGATCGGGGTCGAGCCGGTGGACTTTCATGAGGTTGGTGGTCCCCGGCGAGGAAAGGGGACTCCCCATGGTGATGACCACGACGTCGCCCTTCTGGAAGCACCCGCTGCGCAGCACCGCCTCCTCAACGGAAAGGATCTGGGCCTCGGTGTTACCCTCGATGTCGACCCTCAGGGAATGGACACCGGCGTAAAGGGCGAGGATGCGGCGGACCTTCAGGGACGGGGTCACGGCCAGGATCGGGACCAGGGGGCGGTACTTCGACACCAGCGCCGCCGTGCTGCCGGTCTGGGTGAAGGCCAGGATGGCCGCGGCACTGACGCTTTCGGCCACCCGGCAGGCGGCCTGGCCGATGACCTCGGTGAGTGCCGGCATGCCGTGGTCGATGATGCGGAAGACCTGGCTCTTCAACTCGGGATCGCTCTCCACGTCACGCGCCACCTGCACCATCATATAGACAGCTTCCACCGGGTAATCACCCGAGGCGGTCTCGGCCGAGAGCATGACCGCGTCGGTCCCGTCGAGAATGGCGTTGGCCACATCGGAGGTTTCCGCCCTGGTCGGCCTCGGGTTGTGCACCATGCTCTCCAGCATCTGGGTAGCGGTGATGACCGGCTTCCCGGCCTGGTTGCAGGCGCGGATGATCCTCTTCTGGATCAGCGGGACCTTCTCCGGGTTGATCTCCACCCCGAGATCGCCGCGGGCCACCATGATGCCGTCGGAGACCTCGAGGATGGCGCCGAAATTGGTGACTGCCTCCGGTTTCTCTATCTTGGCTATGACCCTGAGGCCTGAGTTCCTTGACTTCAGTATCTCCTTGAGCTCCAGCACGTCACCCGGCTCCCTGACGAAGGAAAGGGCGACGTAGTCGACATCCTCGCTGATGCAGAAGTCGAGGTCCTCGCGGTCCTTGTCGGTCATGGCCGGCGCCGAGACGTTGGCCCCGGGAAGGTTCATCCCCTTGCGGTCCTTCAGGATCCCCCCGGTCACCACGCGGCAGCGCACGTCCTGCCCCTCGACGGCCACCACGGCCAACTCCATCAGCCCGTCGTCCAGGAGGATACGGTCACCCGGCCCCACGTCGTTGGGGAGCCCCTGGTAGATGGTCGGTATGAGGTCCCCCTCCCCGAGCACGTCGCGGGTGGTGACCGTCACCACGCTTCCCGTGACCAGTTGGAGGCTCCCGCCCTGCATCAGACCGGTGCGGATCTTCGGCCCCTGCAGGTCTCCCAGGATGGCGACGCCGCGGCCGTTGCGCTGGGAGAGGTCCCTGATGATGCGGATCACGGACGCCTTGCCGGCATGGTCGCCGTGGGAGAAATTGAGGCGGAAGACGTCGACCCCGGCCTCGATGAGGGCTTCGAGCCTCTCCGCCGAGTCCGATGCGGGCCCTACGGTTGCAACTATCTTGGTACGACGAAACATGTTTGACTGCCCCTTCCATTACTAAATATTGCGGGCGCTGCCGCTGACGTACAAAGTATACGAAATTGTTGCAGGAGGCAAAGGTGAATTTTTAATGACCGGGTGATGATACCGAATCGTCGAGAAGGGAGGCGAGCGGACTAGCCCGGAAGGTGCCCGCCTAGCTTCCGCCAGCGGTAGCACCCGGTGAGGTGGTCGTTGACCATGCCGACCGCCTGCATGAAGGCATAGCAGATGGTGCTACCGACGAAGCGCATCCCGCGACGCCTGAGATCGCGGCTCAGCTCATCGGAGATTGGGGTGGAAGCGGGGACCTCGCCGAGGCTTTGCCAGGCGTTCTGGATCGGGGTGCCGTCCACGAAGCGCCAGAGGTAGGCGTCGAAGGACCCGAATTCCTCCTGGATGGCGAGAAAGGCGCGGGCGTTGTCGACGGTGGAGGAGAGCTTGAGGCGGTTTCTGACGATACCGGCATCGTTCAGCAACTGCGAGAGCTCCCTCTCCCCGAAGGCCGCCACCAGCTCGGGGTGGAAACCGGCGAAGGCGCGGCGGTAGGCATCGCGCTTTCTGAGGATGGTGATCCAGGAGAGTCCGGCCTGGGCCCCCTCCAGGGTGAGGAACTCGAAGAGGAGCCGGTCGTCATGTACCGGCACCCCCCACTCGAGATCGTGGTAAGCGACGTAGAGCGGGTCGCTGCCGGCCCAAGGGCAGCGCAGTGGCGGAAGATCTTCATCAGGGGATAGAGGGCACATGTCGGATTATCCTTCGGCGGCCGGAGCTGTCGCGGCAGGGATGGCTTTGGCGCAGCTGCCGGTGATGAATCTGGTCACCTCGGTCGCGGACATGGGCGCGGCGAAGTAGAAGCCCTGGGCGCCTTCGCAGCCGCGCTCGCGCAGAAAGTGGAACTGGGCCTCGTTCTCAACCCCTTCGGCCACCACCTCGAGGTTCAGGGTGTGGGCCATGGAGATGATGGCCTCAGCTATGGCCGCGTCGTCCCTGTTGGAAGCCACCTCGGCCACGAAGGAGCGGTCTATCTTGATGGCGTCGATGGGAAAGTGCTTCAAGTAGCTGAGCGAGGAGTATCCGGTTCCGAAGTCGTCGATGGCCAGCCGCACCCCCATCTCCTTCAGGGCCTTGAGGGCCGCGACGTTGCGGTCGGCCTTCTCCATGATCACACTCTCGGTGAATTCGAGCTCCAGTGACGAGGGAGCGATCCCGGTCTCCGCGATGATCCGGGCGACCGTGTCCATGAAATCAGGGTGGGCGAACTGGCGCCCGGAGATGTTGACCGCCACCTTCAGCTCTCCGTGACTCTCACCCCAGCTTCTCCCCTGCAGGCAGGCGGCACGCAGCACCATCTCGCCCAATTCGAGGATCAGCCCCGACATCTCGGCGATGGGGATGAATTCACCCGGGGCGACCGGGCCGAACTCCGCGCTGTTCCACCTGAGCAGCGCCTCCACGCCGGTCAGGCCGTCGGTCTTCAGGTCCCACTGCGGCTGGTAGTGCAGGGAGAATTCCCCGCGAGCCATCCCCTGGCGGATGCAGCTTTCCAGGGCGACGCGGCGCATGATCCTGTTGTTCATCTCCCGTGAATAAAACTGGTAGTTGCACCGGCCCCGCCCCTTGGCGTGGTACATGGCGGTGTCGGCGGATTTGAGGAGGCTCTCCACGTCGCTGCCGTCCCCGGGGTAGAGGGCGATCCCGATGCTGGTGCTGCTGTAGAATTCCAGGCCGTCGATCAGGAAGGGGTGGGAGAAGAGCGCCTGGATCCCCGTGGCGGCAGCGGTGGCCTGCTCCTCGTCGCTGGATGCCAGCATGATGACGAACTCGTCGCCCCCCACCCGCGCCAGGCCTTCCGGGTCGGAGACGAAGGAACTGAGGCGGGCGGCGACCTCCTGCAGGAACTTGTCCCCGAAATCGTGGCTGCGGAAGTCGTTGAGGTCCTTGAAGTTGTCGAGGTCGAGGAAGATGAGGGCCAGCTCTTCGTCGGCGTGCCGGCAGTCGGCCAGGGCCTGCTGCAGGCGGTCCATGAACAGCGCCCGGTTGGGGAGCCGGGTGAGCGAGTCGTAGTGCGCCAGGTGCTCGATCTGCTTTTCGGTGTCCTTGCGGCCGGAGATGTCCTCGCAGGAGGTGACGACCGCGATGCATCTCCCCTCGTCGTTGCGGACCGGCATCGAGCTGACAACGACGGGAAACCTGAGGCCGTTTTTCCGCACGCTCTGCGTTTCGCGGTTCGACAGGCATGCCTCCGGCAGGCTCACCTGGACAAAGCGACTCTCGGGAGATCCTGACAAAAGGCGCGAGTCCATCCCCACCACTTCCTCCAGGCTGTAGCCGTGCATCTCGGCCAGAACCAGGTTCGCGTAGATGATCTTCCCCTGGAGGTCGCAGATGGTGATCCCGGTGTTGATGGGGAGGCAGTCGATGGCCTCTTTGAGCAGGCCGAGGCGGTCCTCGTCCTGCCTCGGTTCGCCCAGGTGCTGCAAGGCTCCGTCTATGAGCTTCCAGGTTCGGTTTTGCACAGTAGCCGTTTCATGCATTTAAGGAAAACTCCATTAAGTCAGGGCAAAAAAAACGGGTTGCCGCTATCTTGTTCAAGATATTTCGGCAACCCGGCTGTCTGCTTGAGACCCTGTAGGCTTTCCGCCCCATCCTCGCGGATGGTTTAGTATTATCGGCTATCTGTATTGAGGATGTTAATCGGCGTCGCTACGGCATGTACTTTCTCCGTTCTTCCATTGCTGAACCTCGTTCCTGTGTACAGCGTTAAACCAGAATAACACACAAATGTCAAATAATTTAAGTCCAATGATGGCATTTCCGCGCCCCGCGGGAAGGTACATGCTGGATCAGATAGATCCGCTCCGGGCAGTACAATCACTGTGCGGCAGGAGCTGGTGACAAAATCACTGAATTAACATCAATTAACTTACGGCAGCAATATCAGGTTAGAGAAAAATAACAGAGACAGGGATAAAAAATGCCCTAAAGTTTGTCGCGGCAGTGGCGATAACAGTCACAAAAGTAACGAGAACAGTTACCAAGAGCACCCGGAGGTCCAGAATAGACACCGCGGGAGGCTCTGTGAGTCAGACGCCATAGGTTTATTCACAGCAGCATGAAGTCAACACCAACCTCCGGCAAGAACGGCCGGAAAAGCCCAAGAAAGGAGTAGTACCATGTCAGTAAGTGATATCTCTCTCACCGCCGGAATGAGGACCAACCTTCTCAACCTGCAGAACACCAGCCAGCTCCTGAACAGGACCCAGCAGAGGCTTTCCTCCGGGAAGCAGGTCAACAGCGCGCTGGACAACCCGACCAACTACTTCGCGGCCCAGAACGCCAACCAGCGCGCCAGCGACCTTTCCGACCGCAAGGACGGCATGGCCGAGGCAGTGCAGACCGTCTCCGCCACCAACGCCGGCATCACGGCCATCACCGGCCTGATCAACGCCGCCAAAGGTATCGCCCAGTCCGCCCTCTCCACCAGCGACACCAACGTGCAGTCCAAGCTCGCGGGCCAGTACGACACCATCCGCAGCCAGATCGACAACATCTCCTCCGACTCCGGGTACCGTGGCCTCAACCTGCTGAGCTCCACCAACACCCTGACCGTCAACTTCAACGAAGATGCGTCGTCCAAGCTGCAGGTCGTCGGCTTCCTCGGGAGCGCCACCGGCCTGAGCCTCTCCGCCGCCAGCGGCAACTGGCAGACCACTTCCGATATCACCACCGATACCGCGAAGATGGACACCGCCATCACCACGCTGCGGACCAACACCCAGACCCTGGCTGCCAACCTGAACATCATCACCACCCGTCAGAACTTCACCGACAGCATGATCAGCACGCTGCAGACCGGTGCGGACAACCTGACCCTGGCCGATATGAACCAGGAAGGTGCGAACATGCTGATGCTGCAGACCCGTCAGTCCCTGGGCACCACCTCGCTCTCCATGTCTTCCCAGGCAGCACAGTCCGTCCTCAGGCTCTTCTAAGAAGAACCGGCATGACATCGATAAAGGGCTCAGCCGACCGGCTGGGCCCTTTTCTTTTTCCAGGTCTGCTTAAAGTTCTGAGGGTTATTGACGATACGTTGGGCGGAGGTCTTCTTCACATGAATCGTGGTATCGTGGTAGGATTGGGTGCTCCAGTGCACCCAATAGGAATCGAATGCTCAAGAAAGCTATAATATCGGTCGGAATCTGCAGTTCACTCTTTCTACTCTGGTTTGCTCTCTACAACTACCGCGAGGCGGGACCCATGGCGGAGGAGAACCTGCGGGGCCTCGCGCTGTCGATTACCTCTGCTATCGAAAACCTCGCCGTGCATGACCCGTCCTTGGCTGCCCTGGCCACCTTTCACACCACCGATATAGCATATTTCGCACTCGCAGACCGCAGCGGCGTCTACCGTTTCCACTCCAATCCCGACTTGATCGGTACGTGTGTGCAGGAAGGCGCCTCTCAGGGGGATTTTGCCGAAGGTCCCCCCTCCGGGGCAAGGGTGACTCTAGGCACCGGCGAGCGGGCCTTTCAGTTCACTGCGCCAATTTACCTTCCGAAGGAGACGCTGGTTCTCAAGCTGACCCTCCACACCTTTCGAGCCGATGCGGTTATCCGACGGGCAAAGCTGAACATCACGATCCTCCTTGGCCTGTTGGCAACGGGGTGGGTGCTGGCTGCCGCCCTCATCAGGTTCGCAAAGCGGGACGAGATGAACCAGAAGGAGCTGGCCCGCAAGGAGAACCTCGCAAGATTGGGCGAGATGGGCGCCATGCTCGCCCATGAGATAAGAAATCCCCTCTCTGGCATCAAGGGGTTCGCGCAGATCATCGCAAAAAGGCCCGCGGAGCCGCGCAACGGCGGGTTCGCGGAAAATATCGTGACGGAGGCGGTACGTCTTGAAAATCTGGTCACGGAACTCCTTGCTTACGCCTCAAGCGACTATCGCGCTGCAGCGCCTTTCGTCCTTCCTGATCTGATCGACCACACCGTCGCGCTGCTCAGTGCAGAAGCTTCAGCGTTGCAGGTGGAGCTCATCAGGGAGTGTCCCGATGAGCTGCTGATATGCGGCAATCGGGACCGGTTCGAGCAGGCGCTCCTTAATTTGGGCAAGAACGCCCTCCAGGCAATGCCAAGGGGCGGGGTCCTCCGTCTCTCCGCATCAAGAGCTGGCAACGATGTCGTGATCACCCACAGAGATTCCGGCCTTGGAATCGCCGAGGATGATCTTCCGAAGGTCTTTGAGCCCTTTTTCACCACCAAGGCTAGAGGTACCGGTTTGGGACTCGCGCTCTGCAGAAAGGTTGTCGAAGAGCACGAGGGGACTATAGAGCTGACGAGCGAAGTCGGTCGTGGCACGACGGTAACGGTAACTCTGCCGCTCGCGAAGCGGGGGAGTGTTCATAGGAGTGGACGATGAAGGGAATCATTCTTGTGGTGGAAGATGACGCAACCTTCCGGAGTTTCTTGCAGACAGTTCTGCAGGATGACGGGCACCAGGTACAGACCGCGGCGGATGGTCTGAAAGGCTTGGGACTGCTCAGGCAGGGACATTTCGATCTCGTGGTATCCGACCTGAAAATGCCGGGCAAGACGGGGCTTGAGCTGTTCCGCGAGACACGAAACGACCTCAGCCCGCCGCAGTTCATCTTTCTGACCGCCTTTGGCAGGGTGGATGAAGCGGTAGCCGCCATCAAGGAAGGGGCGGTGGATTTCCTCACCAAGCCCCTCGACGACCCCGACAATCTCCTTGCCCTGGTTAATCGAACCATCGACGCCCAGGCGCGTGCGCGGGATTACCTCT
>NZ_JBXKJL010000424.1:0-5587 GCF_056994735.1 Geomonas sp. | reverse complement strand
AGTTCCCATTTGTTGTAGGCGATGAGCGCCGGGCGGCCGGCCTCGACCACCGCCTCGACGACCCGCAGGTCCTGGCGCATGAGCCCGGCCGTGGCCTCGGCCACCACCGTCACCACCTCGGCGCGCTCGATGGCGCGGGCCGACCGCAGCGTGGCGAAGAACTCGGCGTCGTCGGCGAAGTGCGCCTGCTGGCGCAGGCCGGCCGTGTCCACCAGCACGAACTCCTCGCCGTCGCGCGTGAAGCGCGAGTCGACGCTGTCCACCGTGGTGCCGGGCTCGGAGTGCACCACCATGCGCTCCTCGCCGAGCAGGGCGTTTACCAGCGACGACTTGCCGACGTTGGGGCGGCCGACGATGGCCACCCGCAACCCCGGCGGCTCGGGCGGGCCGCTCTCCGGCGGCAGGAGCGGCAGCAGGCGGTCGAGCAGGTCGCCGACCCCGAAGCCCTGGGCGGCGGAGACCGCGGCCGGTTCGCCGAGGCCGAGGCGGTGGAATTCGGCGATCCGCGGGTCGTCGTGGCCGGGGCGGTCCATCTTGTTGACCACGAGCAGCGCGGCCTTGTCGCGGCGGCGGACGTAGCGCGCCAGGTGGTCGTCGAGGTCGGTGGGCCCGGTGGCGGCGTCGACCACGAGCAGCACGACGCTGGCCTGCTGGATGGCCAGCTCGGCCTGGCGGCGCACCGCCGCGTCGATCCCCTCGCGGGCCGCCGGCAGGTAGCCGCCGGTGTCCACCAGGAAGAAGTCGCGCCCGCCCCACTCGGCCACCCGGATGTGGCGGTCGCGGGTCACGCCGGGGCGGTCGTCGACCACCGCCAACCGCTCGCCGACGACGCGGTTGAAGAGCGACGACTTGCCCACGTTGGGGCGGCCCACGATGGCGACCAGCGGCAGGGGCATGGGATCTCGGGATTCGCGGCGCGTGGCGGAATGGGTGGAGCGGGCAACGGGATTTGAACCCGCGACCTTCAGCTTGGGAAGCTGACACTCTACCACTGAGTTATTCCCGCTTGAATGGAGAGATCTATTTACCTCAATCCCCCATTCGTTGTCAATGATTTTGTTGCCTTACTCTCTCAGGAGACGGCTCTGCGGGCTTCTCCTGTGCCCTTGGTGGCACTAGGGCATCACGATCTTGGAGAGCATTTTCTCTGCTACAGCGCGGCCGCTGACGTTGTAAGTACCGCTCGCCAACTGTGCCCTCACTTCCTCGACACGGCTTGCCCTTATGTCGTCCTTCTGCCGTGATTCGGTAGCTGACGGTATATATCTGGAGAGATCGACAGTGTCAGTCGCGCGTTGCTGCCTGGCAGCAGATCCGCCATGAGCTTCATTCGCATCTGACTGCTTCTCGGCCCTCGCACTTGAGACAAAGGCAACCGCTGCCTGCTGGTTCATGTCATCAATCTTCATTTCTTCACGCCCCCGGAAATCACGTATATCTTGCACTTCGACACTCCTTTAAATAACTTTAGCCTTTTTTCACGCTGATTATATTTTTCTTATGCCAGTACGGATAACTTCAGTAGTGATGGGAAATCTTCCACGACACAGTCGGCACCGGACACTTCACTGCGGTCGCCATAACCGTAACTGCACCCGACGGTGGTCACTCCCGCGCCCTGCCCGGCGGCGATGTCGTTGATGCTGTCACCGATCATGACGGCTTCACCGGCTGCGACCCCATACCTTTCGATGAGGACCAGAATCGGCTCGGGAGAGGGCTTGCGGAAGGGAAGGGAGTCGGCACCCATGACCATGGGGAAAAAGTTGTCTATGCAGAGCCGGGAGAGCACCTCGCGGCAGAGGGCCACGTTCTTGTTGGACAGGACACAGAGGGAAAGCCCTTTCCCCTGCAGCGCCTCCAGGGTTTCCACCACGCCGGGGTATACCGTGGTCTTGTCGGCGATGTGCGCAAGGTTGTAGTCGAGGAAGATCCTCAGCCCCTCGTCGACATCTTCCGCCGAAAATCCCGGCAGCGCCCGCTCGACCAGGGAGCGCGCCCCCTGCCCTACCAGCTTCCGTACATCCTCGGGCGCCAGCACCGAGAGATTGAACCTCTCGCGCACCTTGTTGGCGGCGTCGGTGAGGTCGGGCAGGGAGTCGATCAGGGTTCCATCAAGGTCGAAGATGAGGAGTTTTATCATGTCGGAACCTTAGAGCCTTGAAATCCAAAGTATGCGGAAAATAAAAGAATTTCATGGGGCCAGAATGCAAAAATCGCGGCAGCCGAAGCTACCGCGATTCTATTTTGCAAGATGCGATCCAGCTCGAAAATCGAGGCTGGTTTATTCCCATTCGATGGTTGCGGGAGGCTTCTGGCTGATGTCGTAGACCACCCTGTTGACCCCTTTGACCTCGTTGATGATGCGGGAGGAAATGCTGCCCAGGAGCTCGTACGGCAGCTTCACCCAGTCGGCGGTCATGCCGTCCAGGGAGTTCACCGCACGCAGTGCACAGGTGAACTCGTAGGTCCTGGCATCGCCCATGACCCCCACGGTCTTCACCGGGAGGAGTACGGCAAATGACTGCCATATCTCGCGATATAACCCAGCCTTACGAATCTCTTCGATGACTATTGCATCGGCCTCACGAAGGATATCTAGTTTTTCGGCGCTCAGTTCGCCGATGCAACGGATGGCCAGGCCCGGCCCCGGGAAGGGCTGACGATAGACCATCTCGTCCGGCATGCCGAGTTCCTTGCCGAGGAGCCTGACCTCGTCCTTGAAGAGCTCGCGGACCGGCTCCAGCAGCTTCAGGTTCATCTTCTCGGGGAGGCCGCCGACGTTGTGGTGACTCTTGATCACGGCGGAGGGTCCTTTGGTCGAGACGGACTCGATCACGTCCGGGTAAAGGGTCCCCTGGGCAAGGTAATCGACCTGCCCAAGCTTCTTGGCCTCTTCCTCGAAGAGGTAGATGAACTCGTTGCCGATTATTTTCCGCTTCGCCTCGGGATCGGAGACCCCTTCGAGCTTGTCGAGGAAGCGGTCGGTGGCCTCGACGTAGTCCAGGTTGATCTTGAAGTGCTTGGTGAAGAGATTCACCACCTTCTCGGCCTCACCTTTCCTGAGGAGGCCGTTGTTCACGAAGACGCACTGCAGCTGGTCGCCGATAGCCTTGTGGATAAGGACGGCCACAACGGCGGAATCGACCCCGCCGGAGAGGGCGCAGAGGACCTTGCCGGTGCCGACCTTCTCACGGATTGACGCCATCTCGGTTTCGATGAAGTTGGCCATGGTCCAGGTAGGCTCGGAGCCGCAGATGTTGAAGAGGAAGTTGCCGATCATCTCATCGCCGCGCGGGGTGTGGACCACCTCGGGGTGGAACTGCACGCCGTAGAAGCGGCGCTTCTCGTCCTTCATGGCGGCGACGGGGCACCCTTCGGTGTGTGCCATGAGCTTGAATCCGGCCGGCATGGCCTCGATCCGGTCGCCGTGGGACATCCAGACTTCGGCGGAGCCGTTGAAGCCGGTGAAGATCTCGCTCTCGCCGTCGAGGACCAGGGAGGCACGCCCGAACTCGCGCTTGTCGCAGCGCTCCACGCGGCCGCCGAGCTGCTGGGTCATGAGCTGCATTCCGTAGCAGATGCCGAGGATCGGAATGCCGAGGTCGTAGATGCCGAGGTCGGAGAGGGGGGCATCCTTGTCGTAGACGCTCGAGGGGCCGCCGGAGAGGATGATCCCCTTGGGGGCGAACTCCTTGATCTTGTTGAGAGCCATGTTGTAGGGATGGATCTCGCAATAAACGCTCTGCTCCCTCACCCGCCTGGCTATCAGCTGAGTCACCTGGGAGCCGAAGTCGAGGATCAGCACCTTCTCGGAATGGATATCGATGGTCATATTGGTCCTTACAAAAAAGATTAAAACCATTCGCCACGGAGAAAATCGGAGGAAATTCGGAGAAATCAAAAACCAGAGAAAGGTTTGAACCAAGCTTGAAAGCTTTTGCCTTTTCTCCGATTTGCTCCGTGTCTCCGCGGCTAACGGTTTGGTTTCAAGAGGTTATTTCTCGACCCGGTAGTTCGGGGCCTCTTTGGTGATCATAACGTCGTGGACGTGGGATTCCTTGAGACCTGCCCCGGTGATGCGGACGAAGCGGCCATTGCTCTGAAGATCGGCGATGGTCCGGCTGCCGGTGTACCCCATACCGGCGCGCAGGCCGCCCATCAGCTGGTGGACGTTGGCGGAAAGCGGTCCGCGCAGCGGGACCATGCCCTCGATCCCCTCCGGGACCAGCTTGATATCGCTGTCCACGTCGCTTTGGAAGTAGCGGTCCTTGCTCCCCTCCTTCATGGCGCCGATGGAGCCCATGCCGCGGTAGCCTTTGTAGGCACGGCCCTGGTAGAGGATGGTGTCGCCGGGGGATTCCTCGGTTCCCGCGAAGAGGGAGCCGATCATGATCACGTCGGCGCCTGCTGCCACCGCCTTGGTGATGTCGCCTGAGTACTTGATGCCGCCGTCGGCTATCATCGGGACGCCGTATTTCTTGGCGATCCTGGAGCACTCGGCGATGGCGGTGATCTGCGGCACACCGATACCTGCGACCACGCGGGTGGTGCAGATGGAGCCAGGTCCGATGCCGACCTTGATGGCGTTGACGCCGGCCTTGATGAGGGCCTCGGCGGCATCGGCGGTTGCGATGTTGCCGGCGACCAGGTCGAGGCCGGGGAAGCTCCCCTTGATCCTGGCTATCGCCTCCAGCACCCCCTGGGAGTGACCGTGGGCGGTGTCTATGACTACGACGTCGACCCCCGCCTTGACCAGGGCGTCGATACGGGCCTCGGCGTCAGGGGTGGGGCCGACGGCGGCGCCGGCACGCAGGCGGCCGAGGGAGTCCTTGCAGGCGTTCGGGTACTTCTTGATCTTCTCGATATCCTTTATGGTGATCAGCCCCTTCAGGTTCTTGTCGTTGTCGACCACCAGCAGCTTCTCGACCCGGGTGTGCTTCAGGTGCTCCTTGGCCTGTTCCAGGGTAGTCCCGACCGGCACCGTCACCAGGTTTCTCTTGGTCATGCGGTCGGAGATGGGAAGATCGAGGTTGGTTTCGAAGCGGAGGTCCCTGTTGGTCAGGATGCCGACCAGCTTGCCGTTAGCCTTGGTGATCGGCACGCCGGAGATCCGGTACTTGGCCATGATTTCCAGGGCCTCGCGGATACGCTGGTTGGGCCGCATGGTGATCGGGTCCACGATCATGCCGGACTCGCTCTTCTTGACCTTGTCGACCTCCATGGCCTGCTCGGCAACCGTGAAGTTCTTATGAATGAAGCCGAGTCCCCCTTCACGAGCCATGCTGATTGCTGCCCGCGACTCCGTTACCGTGTCCATGGCCGCACTGACAAGCGGGATGTTCAGTTGCACGTTGCTGGTAAGTTTGGTGGACAAGTCTACATCGCGGGGGAGGATCAGGGAGTGGGCAGGGAGGAGCAGGACATCGTCAAACGTAAGGCCTTCAGGGATGCTGCTGTCTAACATAAGGGAGACTCCTTTTGTTGTTGCCTAGCAGGATATTAACCGAAAAACTTATTATATGGGGCCCCCCAAGTCAACTAAAATAAGGCTAATACAAGTGAGTTATACGGCCTCGGGAGCGGA
>NZ_JBXKJL010000423.1:0-11240 GCF_056994735.1 Geomonas sp. | reverse complement strand
CCTGTCCGGCTAATATGACATCCACTTTCAATTGGGGTTCTCATGAAACGAGCCAAGAAAAAAGTTTTCGCAGACTTTATCTCCCAGCGCGGACTCAAGACGACCAAGCAGCGCGACATCATCCTCGACAGCTTTCTCTCGAGCGAGCGGCATTTGAGCATCGAGGAGCTCTACCTCAAGCTCAGGGCGAAGCACCCGAACATCGGCTACGCCACGGTCTACCGCACCTTGAAACTCTTCGCTGAGGCCGGCATCGCCAGGGAGATGCAGTTCGGCGACGGCCAGACCCGTTACGAGCATGTGGGGGAGGGGGAGCACCACGATCACCTGGTCTGCACCAGGTGCGGCAGCATCGAGGAGTTCGAGAACGAGACGATCGAACATCTGCAGTCCGAGGTCGCTGCCAGCCGCGGCTTCCTCATCGAACGTCACAGGCTTGAGCTCTACGGTCTGTGCGGCACCTGCAGAAAGTGATCCGCTGAGATAGCTTCTCTTGGCCTCTGTTCGGACCAGCTTCCCGTGCAGATATTGAAACCTGCTGTGCTCTTTTCCTCACCACTGAGTCGGTTGCAGTAAAAAATTTTCTCGTCAATGTGAAAGTGATTTTCATTGGCAGTAATGCTCGCCAATCCCGGGCATCAAAAGTCAGAGGGGTAGTTGATATCATGTCTTTTTTAAGCAAGAAGGGTTCCTGCCACGAAACGGTAACCGTGGCCTCCAGCGGCGCCAGAAAGGTGGCACTGGTCGGGAATCCCAACGTCGGGAAAAGTGTTCTTTTCAATGCGCTCACCGGCGCTTATGTCACCGTTTCGAACTATCCCGGTACCTCTGTTGAGGTCTCCCGAGGCAGTACCACGATCAACGGCCAGGAGTTCGAGATCATCGACACCCCCGGCATGTACGCGATTCTCCCCATTACCGAGGAGGAGCGGGTCGCCCGCGAGATCCTGCTGAACGAGCGCCCCTATCTCGTGATCCACGTCCTCGACGCGCGCAACCTCGAGAGAATGCTTCCCATGACGCTGCAGCTGATCGAGGCCGAGTTGCCGGTCATCCTAGTGGTCAACATCATGGACGAGGCCGCCCGCATGGGTCTGAAGATCGATATCCCCCTCCTTTCCGAACGCCTCGGCATCCCGGTGATCGGCGCCGCAACCGCGAAGAAGGTGGGGCTCCCCGAGATCAGGAACGCCATCGCCAACTCCGCCAGCACGCCGACCTCACCCTTCCGCTACTCGAAAGCCCTCGAGGCGGACATCAGCGAAATTTCCGAACGCCTTACCGGAAAGTACATACTCTCGAAGAAGGCGCTCGCGCTCCTGTTGCTGCAGGGGGACGGGGAAGTGGCCGAACTCGTCCGGACTACCGAAGGCGACGGCGCTCATGAGGTCGAGGCCGGAGTAAAGACCAAGCGTTTCGAGCGCAGGGAATCGTTCCATCTCGATCTCTCGATGGAGAGAAAGCGCATCGTCAAAACGATCCTTGACGGCGCCTTCAAAGCCCCGGAAAAGCGGGTGGTGACGCTGGCGGAGAGGATTTCGCGCCTGACGGTTCGCCCGGCAACAGGGATCCCGCTGCTGCTGATCGTCCTCTACTTCGGGCTCTACAAGTTCGTCGGCGATTTCGGCGCCGGCACTCTGGTGGACATACTTGAGAACAAGGGCTTCAAGGAACACTTCAATCCCTGGATCACCATGCTGGTGAAGAGCTACGTTCCCTGGGGCGTGATCCAGGAACTCCTGATCGGTGAGTACGGGATCATAACGCTCGGCATCCGCTATGCCGTCGGCATCATCCTCCCCATCGTCGCAACCTTCTTCCTCTTCTTTTCCGTCCTGGAGGACAGCGGCTACTTCCCGCGGCTGGCGCTGCTGGTGGACCGGGTCTTCAAGACCCTGGGCCTGACCGGTCGTGCCGTCATCCCGATGGTACTCGGTTTCGGCTGCGACACCATGGCGACCATGGTGACCAGGACCCTGGAGACGGTGCGGGAGCGGGTGATAGCGACACTCCTTCTGGCACTGGCTATTCCCTGCTCCGCACAGCTTGGGGTTATTCTTTCGCTCCTCTCAAAGGCGCCGGGGGCATTGGCGGTCTGGATCGTCTGTCTCCTCCTGATCTTCCTGCTGGTCGGGCTGCTGACTGCCAAGCTTCTCCCCGGCGAGACCCCCATGTTCTACATGGAGATACCGCCCATGCGGCTGCCGCAGTTCAGCAACGTGCTGACCAAGACCTACACCAGGATGCAGTGGTACTTCATGGAGATCCTGCCGCTCTTCGTCCTGGCCTCGGTGCTCTTGTGGCTCGGCAAGATAACCAACTTCTTCGAGGTCATGGTGCGGTGGCTGAGCCCGGTGATGGCTTCGCTGGGGCTGCCGAAGGAGACGGCGGTCGCCTTCATCTTCGGCTTCTTCCGGCGTGACTACGGCGCGGCCGGGCTGTACGACCTGCAGACCCAGGGGCTGCTGAACGCCAGGCAGCTGACGGTGGCAGCTGTGACGCTGACCCTCTTCATCCCCTGCGTCGCGCAGTTCCTGATCATGAAGAAGGAGCGCGGGTGGAATGTGGCGCTGAGCATCGGGCTCTTCGTCTCGACCTTCGCCTTCGGCAGCGGCTGGCTTTTGAACCGGTTCCTCCTCTTTACCTCGCTACTGTAGCTTCAGGTCTCGCCTTTGAGTGCTAAGGTTGTACACTCTATCGGCAATGAGTAAGGCAAATCCCCCCTGTCCCCCCTTTGTCAAGGGAGGGACGTGTGGTCCCTTTCTTGACCACGGAAGACTCGGAAGACTCGGAAGAAGGGGGCAAAGACTGAAGCTTTGCGCGGGGGCAGGATCAGAGTCAAGCCCGGTGAGAAGAACGGTCGGGGGCACAGAGTAAACCCAGGCAGTTACATACATAGTCCAGGCAGTACAGGGATGATGGCAGGCAGTTGAATGGATGACGTAGGGCATGGACTATACATTGCTCTTGAGAGGTTGTATGCGGTGCGGGTTTTGCGGGCATGAGTTCCGCGAAGAAGAGGGTAACGTGGGGTGCAAGAATTGCCCCATGTCCGGGGGATGCAAGATGATCAAGTGCCCCCGCTGTAACTATGAAAATCCGCCGGAACCGGCACTGGTGAAGAAGATCAAGAAGCTGTTGAAGAAGGGCCAGGGTGCGGAAGGGTAGGGAGATAACGACGGAAGCACTCGTCTTCCATTAACTGTAATAGAGCAATTTGTTAAAGGAGATGGTATGAAACTAAGCGACAAAGCCGAAGAGATACTGGAGGCTCTCTGGATCGAGTCGGAGGAAAACGGCCACGGCTATGCCGAACTGGACCAGATGGAAATCCCCGCTTCGGATGCCGCGTATAATGAACTGGCTTCCCAGGCCCTTATCGAGATCAAGGGGGAGCGCATCTACTTCCGTCCGGAAGGGCGTGAGGAGGGGCGCAAAACGATCAGGCGCCACCGCCTGGCCGAACGCCTGATGATGGATGTGCTCAACATCCGCGGCGAGAGCGGCGACGTCAAGGCCTGCCAGTTCGAGCACCTGCTGAACGAGGGGGTGGACACCAAGGTCTGCACCATGCTGAACCACCCGGTCACCTGCCCGCACGGAAAGCCGATTCCGCAGGGCGACTGCTGCGAGGAAGCCCGCAAAAGCGGCGACCTCGGCGTGGTGCCGCTTACCGAACTGAAATCGGGAGAGGAGGGTGACATCGCCTACATCCAGACCGAGGACAGCAAGAAGATGCAGAAGCTTATGGCGATGGGCGTGCTCCCCGGAAACCGCATCTCGCTGCTGCAATCCTTCCCTTCCTACATCTTCAGGGTCGGCTTCTCCGAGTTCGCCATCGACACCGCCATGGCCAAGGAGATCTTCGTCAGGCGGTAGGTCGCATCATGAGGTTGGCAAAGTTGATGAGTTGAAGAAGAGGCGTCTCCCATTGCGGGGGCGCCTTTTTTCGTCACCATCCCTCAGTTAAGCGACGCTGCTACTGCGACCATCCGACCTTTCTCGCCGGCGCCTCGACACCCATATTCCCACCCGATTCCGTCACCATAGTTTTTCTTATCCTGCCGAAAAAACCTTCAAGATATTGCCCTGCCCGTCGATACCATTAAAAGTGACGGGTCTCGGAGCTCATGTGCTCCGGCACCCATCAACCTCCTGCAACAAAGGAAGGACCTTTCATGATATCTGCCGTCAAGGATACAGTCGCAGACACGGCTTCAGATGCCGAACTTAGCAGGCTTTCCGCCGGATGGGCCTCCGTTCTCGACGAGGTCGCTGCCGAGCTAAGGGAGATCGCACGGTCGACGGAGGACGAGTTTCTCACCATCGGCGGCAGGCTGCAGGATTTCTACCAGCGCGGTACCGACATCTCTTCCCTCGCCACCGCGGTGGTGGGTGAAGTTGCCGGGGACAGGGTCACCGAGACCATGACCGAACTCGGCCAGATCCTGGACGAGATGGAGCGCTATGTGGAGCGCGCGCTCAGGGAGATCGGGGACAGCTCGGGAACCCTGCGCGAGACACTCGGCCTCCTTGGGAAAGTGGCGGGCCCGCTGTCTGGGTTCAAGAAGGTGAACAAGGTGCTGAGGATGCTCGGCATATCCACCAGGATCGAGAGCGCGCGGCTGGGACAGAGCGCCGCCGGCTTCGACACCCTCGCCAGCGATGTCGGGGAGCTGTCGGTGCAGGTCAACGACAAGGCCGCCGTCATCATCAAGCGCAAGGACGAACTGGCCGGCGCCATCGCTCAGACCCTGACCGGTGTGCTCGATTCTGGCGCCCAGCAGCACGACAGGGTGATAGCCACCCTCCAGAAGACCAGGGGGAGTCTCGAGACCCTGACCTCCATCAACGCCCGCTGCTCCAGCTCGGTCGCCGAGGTCTCCGCCGTGTCCGAAGAGGTCTCCCGCAGCATCGGCGAGGTGGTCATGTCGATGCAGGCGCACGACATCGTCCGGCAGCAGATAGAGCACGTCGACGAGGCGCTGACCGAACTGAGACAGGCACTGGCGACGGGGCTTGCCGGGGCGGATGACGTGGCCTGCATCTGCGAGCTGCAGACCGCCCAGCTAAAGCACGCGGACTCGGCCCTCGATTCGGCGGTGCGCACCATTATCGACAGCCTGAGGGACGTAGCGAGGAAGCAGGGGTCCCTCTCGGCCAGGACCAGCGGCATGGCCGGCATGGCAGACCAGGCAGGGGGCAGCTTCTTCTCCGGGATAGAGAAGGACATCTCGGTGGTGAGCAGCGCGCTTCTGTCCAGCTCGGAGGTAACCAACACCCTCTGCCAGGCCATGGGATCGGTCGCGGAAACGGTCGGGGAAATCTCCTCCTTCGTCGGCGACATAGAAAAGATAGGCGAGGAGATCAAGCTGATCGCCCTCAACGCCCAGATCAAGTCGGCCTACACGGGAGACGAGGGGGCCGCCCTCGGCGTCCTGGCCGAGGCCATCCAGAGACTCTCCATCGACGCCATAGACCACACCGGCTCGGTGGCGGAGATCCTGCACTCCATCATCGCCGTCACCGAGCGGCTGAGAGACGGGGTCAGGGACGAATCGGCCGGGTTGAAGGTAGAGGTGGAAGTGATGGTCTCCACCCTTTCCTCGCTCCTGGACGTGCTGCGCGGGGTGAACGACACACTGCGCGGCTCCCTTGGCGGAATGGACCAGGCGGTTGCCGCGCTGTCAACGGAGATAGAGGATGTGACCGCGGGGATGTCGGTGCACCTCCAGGTTTCGGCGGTGCTGGAGCGTGCGGTTCAGGAACTCTCCGGGATCACCAGGGAAGCGCGGCGGCTCGCGCCGGCAGGCTCCCAGGGGGGGCAGCTGGAAGCTCTGGCCAGCCGCTACACCATGCAGAGTGAGCGCAACATCCATGAATCCCTTTTCAATCAGGCCCCCGGAAGCCCTTCGGAACCGGTGCCTTCCGCCGATGACGATCTCGGCGGGAACGTTGAACTATTCTAGGACGAGAGGACCCATATGGACGAGATGACGATAGAACGCCTCCAGTATCCGGGTGGCCGAGAGGAACTAAAGGTTTCGGGGGGCATGACGATAAGTGACGCGTCCCGCTTGAGGGAGGAACTGCTGGGCTCGCTGGAGACGGCCGCAGAACTGCAGATCGACATTTCCTCCATCTCCGGGATAGATCTGACCGGGCTGCAGCTTCTTTGCGCGGCCCATCAAAGCGCCGAGCTGGCTGGAAAGCGCTTCATTTTAAGAGACGACGGGAACGGGATCTTCCGCAAGGCCGCGGCAGAGGCCGGGTTCCAGCGGCATACCGGGTGTTCCCGTGACAAATCGTGCAGTTGCATCTGGGTCGGAGGACAGAATTGATGGCTAAGACAATTATGACGGCAGACGATTCGGCAAGCGTGAGGCAGATGGTCAGCTTCACCCTCAAACAGGGCGGCTACACGGTGGTGGAGGCGGTCGACGGCAAGGACGCGCTGCAGAAGCTTTCCACCACAAAGGTCGACATGCTGATCACCGACCTGAACATGCCCAACCTGGACGGCATAGGGCTCATCAAGGGGGCCCGCGCGCTGCCCGCCTGCAAGTTCATCCCCATCGTGATGCTGACCACCGAATCGCAGGACTCCCGCAAGCAGGAAGGGAAGGCCGCCGGCGCCACCGGCTGGATCGTCAAGCCGTTCAAGCCCGAACAACTCATGGCGGTTGTGAAGAAGGTGCTGGGATGATCGACGTCCACAGGCAGGCATTCAAGGAAGAGGCGTACGAACTGCTCGCGGAACTGGAGACCTCGCTCCTGGAGCTGGAGGAGAGACCCGAGGACATCGACCTCATCAGCCGGGTCTTCCGCGCCATGCACACCATCAAGGGATCCGGGGCCATGTTCGGCTTCGAAGACATCGCGACCTTCACCCATGAGGTCGAGACCATCTTCGACATGGTGCGCAACGGCAAGCTCGAGGTGACCAAGCGGCTGGTCAACCTGACACTGGAGGCCCGGGACCTGATCAAGACCATGCTGGACAACGCGGACGGGGGAGGGGGCGCCGACATAGATGCGAGCTTCCGCATCATCTCCGGCTTGCGCGCCCTGGCCGGCGAGACCGCCCCGGCGGCAGCCAGCGTCGAGGTCAAGGCGGCCAAGCAGGCACCTCCCGACAAGGCAACCTACCGCATCCGCTTCATCCCGGTCCGCGGGATCTTCGCCTGCGGTACCAATCCCCTGACACTGCTGGCCGAGCTGAAGGAACTGGGTCCCTGCAACGTGGTGGCCCAGACCACCGGTTTCCCCACCCTCCAGGAGATGGATCCGGAAGGGTGCTACGTCTACTGGGACGTGATCCTCACCACCGACCAGGGCGAAAATGCCATCAGGGACGTCTTCATCTTCGTGGAGGATGACTGCGAGCTGACCATACAAAGGATCGCCGAGCACGACCGCTATTCCGAGTCGGTGGAATACAAGAAGCTGGGCGAGATCCTGCTGGAGCGCGGGGACATCACCAGGGAAGAGATGGACGGGGTGCTCGCACAGCAAAAGAGGTTCGGCGAGCTCGCGGTCTCCAAGGGACTTGTCCCCGAAGCGAAGGTCCAGGCGGCGCTGGTCGAGCAGCAGCACGTGAAGGAAGTCCGCCAGGAGAAGCAGCAGGCCGAGGCCGCCTCCAGCATCCGCGTTCCCGCCGACCGGCTGGACCTGCTGGTCAACCTGGTCGGCGAGCTGGTGACGGTGCAGGCCCGCCTCTCCCAGACCGCCGCCGAGCGGGCCGACACCGAGCTCTCCGCCATCGCGGAAGAGGTGGAGCGGCTGACCGCGGAGCTTCGCGACAGCGCCCTCAACATCCGCATGCTCCCCATCGGCTCGACCTTCAGCAAGTTCAAGCGGCTGGTGCGCGACCTCTCCAGCGAGCTCGGCAAGGAGATCGAGATGACCACCGACGGGGCGGAAACCGAGCTCGACAAGACGGTGATCGAGAAGCTCAACGACCCGCTGGTGCACCTGATCAGGAACAGCATCGACCACGGCATCGAGCTCCCCGCGGTGCGCGAGGAGGCGGGAAAGCCGCGACAGGGCAAGGTCCATCTGGCGGCCGTCCACTCAGGCGACAGCGTCCTCATCACCATCGACGACGACGGCGCCGGGCTCGACAAGGACGCCATCCGGGCCAAGGCGGTGGAGAAGGGGCTGATTCCCGCCTCGGCGGAACTTTCGGACAAGGAACTCTTCAACCTGATCTTCGCCCCCGGCTTTTCCACGGCCAAGACCATCTCCTCGGTATCGGGGCGCGGCGTCGGCATGGACGTGGTCAAGCGGGCCATCGAGGCTCTGCGCGGCACCATCGACATCACCAGCGTCCGCGGGGAGGGGGCCAAGATCACCGTGCGCATCCCGCTCACCCTGGCCATCATCGAGAGCCTCCTGGTGAAGATCGGCAACGACTCCTTCATGCTGCCGCTGGCGCTGGTGGACGAGTGCGTCGAGCTCACCCGCGAGGACGTGGCGCGCTCGCACGGCCGCAACCTCGCGCACGTGCGGGAGCACCTGGTGCCGTACATCCCGCTCAGGGAGCGCTTCGGCATCACCGGGGGCTCTCCCGAGATCGAACAGATCGTGATCACCGAAGTCAACGGGAGCCGGGTAGGCTTCGTGGTCGACAACGTCATCGGCGAGCACCAGACGGTAATCAAGTCGCTGGGGCGCGCCTACAAGCATGTCGAGGGGATATCGGGGGCCACCATACTGGGAGACGGCTCCGTGGCACTGATCCTCGACGTTCCCCAACTCGTGCAGTCGGTCGAGGCCGAGGCGGCCTGAGCCTCAGACCAGGACACTACTTTCGGAGCAGCTAAGTTATGGATGATGCAGCACGCGGCATCGACCGCCCCGCAGCCCTCTCGATGCGGGATTTCAACAGGTTGAGCCGTTTCATATACGACACCTGCGGCATCAAGATGCCCGAGGTCAAGAAGACCATGCTGGAGGCCCGCCTCCAGAAGAGGCTCAGGAGCCTCGGCATACGCAGCTTCACCGATTACTGCGACTACCTCTTCGCACCGGAGGGGCAGGAGCAGGAACTGGTGCAGATGCTGGACATGGTCACCACCAACAAGACCGATTTCTTCAGGGAGCCGGACCACTTCACCTACCTGACCCAGACGGTCCTCCCTGCCTGGCTCAAGAGGCACGAGGGGGAGACCCTCTCTATCTGGAGCGCCGGATGCTCGTCGGGGGAGGAGCCCTACACCCTGTCCATGGTGCTGTCGGAATACGCCGCGGCCAACCCCGGCTTCGACTTCCAGATCCTGGCCACAGACATCTCCACCAGGGTGCTGGAAAAGGCCAAGAACGCCATCTACCACGAGACCCAGGCCGAGCCGATCCCGTTCAACCTGAAGAAGAAGTACCTCCTGAGGAGCAAGGACCGCACTAGCGGCATGGTCAGGGTCGTCCCCGAACTGCGCCAGAAGATCCGCTTCCGCCGCCTTAACTTCATGGACGAGGACTTCGGCCTGCGCGAGCAGATGGACATCATCTTCTGCCGCAACGTCATCATCTATTTCGACCGCCCTACGCAGGAAAAGCTCCTGCAGCGCTTCCACCGGCAGATGAAGAACGGGGCCTTCATCTTCATGGGGCACTCCGAGACCCTGAGCGGCCTCGATGTCCCGCTGGTGAGCGTCTACCCGACCGTCTACCGGAAGCTCAGATGAGAAAATCCGACGCTGCCGCACACTTCCTGAAGCCGGGGGAGCTGGTGCTGGCAGTCACACCGACGACCGTCACGACCCTCTTGGGATCCTGCGTCGCCATCACCATGTTCAGCCCCAGGCACCGGGTGGGCGCGATCTGCCACGCGCTGCTGCCCACCTGCCGGAGGGAAACGCCCTGCCCCAAGTGCCAGGCCGAGGCGGGCAAGTACGTGGAGTGCGCCATGCGGCTGATGCTGGAAGGTCTGGCGGCCCACGGCGTGCAGAAAGAGGACATCGAGGCTAAACTCTTCGGGGGGGCCGACATGTTCGAGAGCGAGGGGAGGGGGCAGAGCGTCGGGAAGCAGAACATAGAGATGGCGCTGCGCCTGGTGGATGCCGAGTCGCTGCGCCTGGTAACCCAGGATCTCGGCGGCCCCCGGGGCCGGAAGATCATCTTCAACACCCACACCGGCGAGGTCTTCCTGAAAAGGCTCAGGAAGACGGAGATCTAGCCATGGCGAAAAAAATCAGAGTTCTGATTGTCGACGATTCTGCCGTGGTGCGACAGACCATGACGGAGATCCTGTCATCGGATCCCCAGATAGAAGTCATGGCCACCGCCGGAGACCCCTTCATCGCCGCGGAACGTATCAAGCACGAGGTTCCCGACGTCATCACCCTGGACGTCGAGATGCCGCGGATGGACGGCATCACCTTCCTGCACAAGATCATGAGCCAGCACCCGATCCCGGTGGTCATGTGCTCGAGCCTCACCGAGAGCGGCTCCGAGACCGCCCTGAAAGCGCTCGAGTTCGGCGCGGTGGAGATCATCCAGAAGCCGCGGCTGGGTACCAAGGCCTTCATCGAGGATTCGCGGGTGCGCATCTGCGAGGCCGTCAAGGCGGCCAGCCTCGCCCGTGTGAAGCGGGTCTCGGCCACGGCCTCGCGCATCGTGGCACCCAAGCTGACAGCGGACGTGATCATCGAGAAGCCGAAGAGCCAGGCCATGATCCAGACCACCGAGAAGGTCGTGGTGGTGGGCGCCTCCACCGGGGGGACCGAGGCGCTGCGGGTCTTTCTCGAGTCGCTTCCCGCCGACTGCCCCGGCATCGTCATCGTCCAGCACATGCCGGAAGGCTTTACCCGCGCCTTCGCCCAGCGTCTCGACGGCCTGTGCCGGATTACGGTGAAGGAGGCGGCGGATAACGACACCGTGGTGCGCGGGCGGGCCCTGATAGCCGCCGGCAACCACCACCTGCTCCTGAAGCGGAGCGGCGCCCGCTACTACGTCGAGATCAAGGACGGCCCCCTGGTTTCGCGCCACCGCCCCTCGGTCGACGTCCTTTTCCGCTCGGCTGCCCGCTATGCCGGCAAGAACGCGGTCGGGGTCATCATGACCGGCATGGGCGACGACGGCGCCCGCGGGATGCTGGAGATGAAGCAGGCTGGCGCCATCAACATCGCCCAGGACGAGGCGAGCTGCATCGTCTTCGGCATGCCCAACGAGGCGATCAAGCTGGGCGGCGTCGATTACATCCGCCCCCTCGACGCCATAAGCAGGGAAGTGCTGCGGCT
>NZ_JBXKJL010000422.1:0-1199 GCF_056994735.1 Geomonas sp. | reverse complement strand
ATAGGAAAGAACATGATACAAGGATTAATTAATGGTATAAAAAATATGGGTAGTGGAATAAAAGGTGCTATAGGTGGAATTGTTAATAGTGCCGTAGATTCAGCTAAAAACAATTTAGGAATACATTCTCCTTCTAGGGTGTTCAAACAACTAGGAGAATATACAGGCGAAGGTTTCCATATAGGTATATCTAATACAGAAAGAGACACAAAGAACGCAATTAAATCATTAACAGGATCGGCAATAAACAGCGTAGCAGAGCCACAAGCATATTCTAGTGGTAATACTTCTTTTGTGCTTAATATTAATAACCCTTCAGTAAGAAATGACCAAGATATTAATGCTTTAACTAAGCAAATAGATATAAAATTAAAAGAGTTTGAAAGTAGAAATAGAAGAACAAGAGGGGGTGTTTCAATTGCCTAATATAACATTTAATGGTGTAGCCATACCAACATTCATTAAGGTAAACAAAGTCACTACACAAGCCCTTCCAGACCTCGAGAACAGTACAGTAAAAGCACCTAAGTTAATTGGTTTATATGATATGGGTACAACTCTAGGTGGTAAGAAAATAAGATTAGACTTCACTATTTTAAATGATGGGAAATACACAACACAGGATAAACAAGAAATAATGGCTGAATGGCTTAGAGGGGACAACTTCAAAGCCTCTAGGCTTGTCCTACCAGATTTTCCTAACTCTTATTACATGGCAAAAGTTAATAATAATATAGAAGTATCTGATAATATGTATTCAGCTAATGGGACTATAGAGTTTATATTATTAAACCCTAATAGAATAGACAACACACCGACTACAACGCTTCTTACATCAACGACAACCATTGTAAATTATACAGGAACAGCCGAAATATATCCTGTAATTGTTTGTTATGTAAATCAAGCACAAAGCACTATACAAATAAACTTTTCAAATAGTAAATATAATAACTTTATAAAGCTAGTTGGTAGTTTTCAAATTGGGGACGAAATAGCAATAGATTTAAAAACAAAAAGAGTAATTATTAATGATGTTACAAATATGGCTATTTTAACTTTGGATAGTGGCTTCCATAAGCTTATAAAAGGAAATAATACCTATACGAAAACCACAGCAACAAATGTCGATATAAATATTAGTTATTATAAGGAATACTTATAGGGGGTGTTTATATGCTTTATATTTTCAATAACAC
>NZ_JBXKJL010000421.1:0-6672 GCF_056994735.1 Geomonas sp. | reverse complement strand
CGTCGTCGTCTCGATCGCGGTGACGGGGCAATTGAGTTGAGTATAAAGGAACTGGAGCGGTTTTTTGGTCGGCGAGGACGGTCAGGGCCGGGAGAGACTGGACCGTAGACGCAAAAAGGCCGCCTCTCGCGGGAGTGCGGCCTTTTCTTGCTACTTCTTTTTTTCTGCGGGATCGGCTTCCGTCATGACGCTCTCGCAGATGATTTTTTTACTGTCACGCATATCGGAATATTTGAAACCTCCCATCCATTTCATTCACCCCCGCCCCCTATATCTCCAGCCTTACCTTCGCCTGCTTCTTCAGCGCCTCCTTGAGCCGCTGCTGGGCATGGACGATCAGCATCTGGTGCGTTCCTTCACCCCCCTCGCCCTCGGAGGGAAGGCGCTGCAGGTAGCTCCCGTCCGGCTGCATGTCCCAGGCGGAGCGGTGATCGGCCTCATAGCAGTCAAAGAGGGAGCGCAACTCCTGCGTCAACTCCGGGGGGACCACCGGGCACATGATCTCCACCCGCGCCTCGAGGTTTCGCTTCATGGCGTCGGCTGACGAGATGAAATACTCCTCGGCGCCGCCGTTTCTGAAGTAGTAGACCCGTGCGTGTTCCAGGAAGCGCCCGACGATGCTGACCACACGGATGTTCTCGGAAAGACCCGGGACCCCCGGCCGCAGGACACAGGTGTCGCGCACGTAGAGGTCGATCTTCACCCCTGCCATCGAGGCGCGGTAAAGGGCCTTGGCGATGTCCCCATCCTCCAGGGCGTTGATCTTGAACCGGATCTGCCCGCCGCCCGACTGCTGGTGGAGCGCCGCTTCCCGCTCGATGCGTGCCAGGAGCGCCTTCTTCAGGAATTTGGGCGCCGGGATGATGACCTCGTAGTGGCGCTTGGCCGAGAAGCCGGTGGTCAGATAATTGAAGAGCTCGGTGACATCCTGGGCAATGGCCTCGTCCGAGGTGATGAGCCCTATATCGCTGTAGATGCGCGCAGTCTCGGCGTGATAGTTGCCGGTCCCGATGTGCACGTAGCGGCGCAGTCCGGGAAAATCCTGCCGCACCACCAGTACCACCTTGCAGTGCGTCTTGAAGCCGACGACGCCGTAGGTGACATGGATCCCCGCCTCCTCCATCTGCTCGGCCAGCCGGATGTTGGCAGCCTCATCGAACCGCGCCTTGAGCTCCACCACCACCGCGACCTGCTTGCCGTTTTGAGCCGCCAGGAGCAGGGCGTCGATGATCCTCCCCTGGCTTGAGGTCCTGTAGAGGGTCATCTTGATGGCGCGGACCTTCGGATCCTCCGCCGCCTCCCGCAGGAAGCGCTCGACCGAGGTGGAGAAGGAGATGTAGGGGTGCTGCAGCAGGATGGCCCCGGCATCACGGATCATATGGAAGATGTTCCGCTTGCTGAGAAGCTGCGGGTGATCGATCGGATGGTGCGGCGGGTCGTGAAGCCGCGGGTAATCGAGCCTGGCCAGCTCCCACAGGTCGCGCATCCCCAGCATGCCGGGGACCTCGAAGACATCGTTCTCCTCGTCCAGTTCCAGCTCGGCGGCCAGCCTTCCGCGGTGCAGCGGCTCCATCCCCGCCCCTATCTCCAGGCGCACGATGGGAGCGAAGCGGCGCTCCTTGAGCTCCGACTCGATCATGGCCATCAGGTCGTCCGCCTCCTCCTCGACCTTTTCGGTGTTGGCGTTGCGGGTGACCCTGAAGATCTCGCAGGCCACCACGTCCATCCCCGGGAAGAGCATGTCGAGGTTGTTCATCATCACGTCTTCAACCGGGACGAGATGCTCTCCCTTCCCCACCCGGAGAAAGCGCGGGGAACCTAGACCGACCGGGACCTTGACCCGCGCCAGGGTGACCTCGCGGGACTTCGGGTAGCGCAGCGTGACCAGCAGGTTCAGGGAGAGGTTCGAGATGAAGGGAAATGGGTGGGCCGGGTCGATCGATTGCGGGGTGACCAGGGGATAGATATTGGTGTAGTAATGGTCGCGCAGGCGTTTTTTCTGCTTGGCGCTCAGGTTGTCGTAGCTCTCGATGACGATCCCTTTCTGCTCCAAGAGGGCCCGAGCCTGCTCGAGCACCTCCCTCTTCCGCGCCTCGATCTCCCGCACCGATGCCTGTGATTCCAGGACCTGCTGGCGCGGGGTCCTGCCATCGAGGGTCAGCTCGTGCAGTCCTGCCCCGATCTGCTGTTTGAGTCCTCCGATCCGTTTCATGAAGAACTCGTCGATGTTGGAGCTCACGATGGCGAGGAACTTGATCCGCTCCAGGAGGGGCGTGCGGTCGTCAATCGCCTCGTGCAGCACCCGACGGTTGAACTCCAGCCAGGTCAGCTCCCGGTTCAGGTACCATTGGCTGTCCCCGAGATCGACGGAGCTCTCGGTGTCAGGCGGTTTCGGTTTTTCCCTGGGTGGTTCCTTCTTCGCCCCCTTCCCCTTGGGACTCTTCGGTTTCGCCGCCTTTGCCTTGGCCGTTTTCGGCTTGACGGTCTTGCTCTTAACCGGCTTAACGGTCGCGCTCTTCCGGCCGCCCCCCTTCCCTTCCTTGACTTTGGGTGTCTTGCCGGAAGTTACGCCGCCATCCCGGGCCGCGCTGACAGGAACCGGCACTTCGTCTACCTCGACAGTTGCGACAAGCCTTTTCAGGGGAGGAAAATCGAAATTGCTGGAGGAGTCGTGCGGCGTTTCATCGGTTTTCTGCGGGAGTTCCAGCTCGCGCGGTGGTTCTTTGGATTTTACCGGCTTTGTTTCTATCACCTGGGTCTCCGGGAGATGTGGCATGGATAAAAGGTACAATGTTTCCAGGCAATTGCAACAAAGCAGCTCTTTCTCTCCCCTGCCTATCCTCTTCCCCTGGTCACCTGCACTCGGTTCCTCCCCCCCCTCCCTCCAGGGGAGGGGATCTCAGACCTCGAAGGGAAGGGGACCTTCATCGCTGGGCCGGGATAGCCGGCGGAGACAGGGGAGGCACGGTAAAAAAAGTGGCCGCGGCGATTGCCGGGCCACTTTCCCCTCTGCCTCATTTCAGGCCCCTTTAATCGATTGTCAGTTTTCTGCCGCGCTCCCTCGTTTCAAGGCTCTTCGGTATTCTTACTTCCAGGATGCCGTCTTTGAATACCGCCCTGGCCTTGTCGGTCAGGCATTCAGCCGGAAGCGGGCAGGTTCTGGTGAACGAACCGGACGAGCATTCGATCCTGTAGTAGTTGCTCTCCTGCACCTTCTGTTCACTTGTTTTCTGCCCGGAAATGGTGATGCTGTCGGGGGTAAGCTGGACGTTCAGGTCTTCTTTCCTGATTCCCGGAACTTCCGCTTTTACCACTACAGACTCACCGTCTTCATAGATGTCCACCGGCACATAAAGCATCCGTTCTGTTTCCTCGCCGCCCATACGGTTGGACCAGAGCGAGAAGAACGGCCTTTTGAATACCTCGTCGAACAGTCGGTCCATCTGGGCCATGGGAGAAGAGAAACGACTTCCCTGCTGCTGAACCTGTCTTTGTCCCGGTTGGCGCTCTTTCTCGGGGCTAAGGATGCTCCGTTCGTTTCTTTCCAACATAAAAGCCACCTCCTGACGGTTTTGTCCCCTAAGCAAATGGTAGTCCTATGGGCGAGGCATAGTCAAGGCCACCACAGGACCGCCTGTCGCCGCGCCGGCTCTGGAATGGGGGGCGACCTGCGCCGGGCCAGCCGGAGCGGCCCTTCACCCCAAGCTTCCCGGAGGATCTGATGAAGCGTTGGGGGAAATCATGGACATGAAAAAGCCCCCGGCAGCTGCCGGGGGCGAGGGTACTCCAGTAAGGGCGGTTACTCCTTTTCCCTCTCATCGGAGCCGGCTGGCCGCGCCGAGACCTTCTTCGCGGCCCTCTTCCTCAGGATTCTCATCACCTGCGCCGAGCTCCACTCCTTTTCCTCCCTGCGCCGCTCCATGACCATGATGATGGGGTCGGTCCGTCTTTTGAGTTCTTCTTCGTCCATGGCTCGCCTCCCGCTGCCGCAGCGCCGACGGCACGCCGCTGAGACAATCTTATCCTGTTTTGGAGCCTGGACAAAAAAAAGGCGGAGCAACCGCTCCGCCCCTTGATGGTATTTCATTGAAACCGTCAGGCGCCGCCGCCCAAAACCTTGTACAGCGTCACCATGTTGGCGAGCCGCGAGAAGCGCAGGCCGACCATCCCCTGCTGGGCGGAGTAGAGCGAGCGCTGGGCGTCCAGCACCGCCAGGTAGTTCTCGATGCCGCCGCGGAAGCGGGCATCGGCCAGGCGATAGCTCTGGGCGCTGGCGTCGACCAGGGCCTGCTGCGAGGTGAGCTGCGTTCCGATCGTCCCGTAGACCGCGAGGGCGTCGGAAACCTCCCGGAAGGCGACCTGAATCGAGCGCTCGTACTCGTTTACGAAGATGTCCCGGTCCACCTCTGCCACCTTGAGGTTGGCCTTGTTGAGGCCGGCGTTGAAGATCGGCACGGTGATCTGGGGGAGGAAGGACCAGGCCCCGGCCCCGGTGAAGAGGCTGGCCAACTCGGTGCTGGAGAACCCGGCCGCGCCGGTGAGGGTGATGCGCGGGAAGAAGGCGGCCCGGGCGGCACCAATATTGGCGTTGGCACCCTTCAGCTGGTTCTCGGCCGCCACGATGTCGGGACGCCGCTGCAGCACCTGGGAGGGGAGGCCCGGTGAGATATCCTTCACTCCGGTTACCGCACCAAGCCCCGCCGGCAGCAGCCCTTCCGGAACCGGGGCGCCCACCACCAGTTGCAGGGCGTTCATGTCTTCGGCGATCAGCCCGGTATAGTGGCCGATGTCGACCCGTGCCGACTCGACGGTGGTCTGAGCCCGGCTGAGGTCGAGTGCAGTGGCGACCCCCATATCGAAGCGGCTCCTGGTGATCTGGAAAGACGCCTCCTGAGCAGCCAGGGTATCCTGCGCGATCCGCAGCCGCTCCCGGTCCGCCGCCAGGGCCAGGTAGTTATTGGCCACCTCGGCCACCAGGCTGATCTGCACCGCGCGCCTCGCCTGCTCGGTAGCCAGGTACTGCTGGAGCGCCTGCTCTTTGAGACTCCTGATGCGTCCGAAGACGTCCAGCTCGTAGGCGCTGACCCCGAGGTTCAGGGAGTAGGCCTCGGCGGTGTTCGATCTCCCGGTGCCAGAGATGGTGCGGGGTACGTGCACGGCCGAATAACCTGCCGAGCCGTTCACCGCCGGATAGAGCTGGGAGCGCTGGATCTGGTACTGGGCCTGCGACCGCTCGATGTTGAGGGCGGCGATGCGCAGGTCGCGGTTGTTGGTGAGCGCCAGCGAGATCACCTTGCGCAGCTGGTGGTCGACGAAGAACTCCTGCCAGGCGAGGTCGCCCAGGACCGGACCATCCTTGGCGGTCCCCTGGTATGCCGGACCGGTCGGCCAGGCGGCGGGGACCGGGGGCTCGGGACGGCTGTATTTCGGCGCCATGGTGGAGCAGCCGGTCATGGCGAGGATGGCGCCCAGGGTAAGGCTGAGGCCGAGCTTGCGTTTCATGTCAGATCACCTCCGAGGCGGTGGCGGAATCGGCTGCGGGTACCTTCGGTTCTCCGGCAGCGGCTGTTTCCTCCGCGTGCTTTTCCCGCGAGAAGACCCGCGAGACCAGGACGAAGAAGAACGGAATGAAGAGCAGGTCGATGAAGGTCGCCGAGAGGAGACCGCCGGTCACGGCGGTGCCGATGGCGTTCTGGGCCCCGGCGCCGGCTCCCTTGGTCAGCGCCAGAGGGAGCGTGCCGAAGAAGAAGGCCAGCGAGGTCATGATGACCGGCCGCAGCCGGATCTTCACGGCTGACTTGGTAGCCTCGACCAGCCCCAGCCCTTGGTTCATCTGGTCCTTGATGAACTGGATGATCAGGATGGCGTTCTTGGTGGAAAGACCGACCGTGGTAAGAAGACCGATCTGCAGATAGACGTCGTTGGGGAGCGCCCGCATGGTAACGGCGGTCACCGCGCCGACGAGGCCCAGCGGCAGCATCAAGAGGTTGACGAACGGGATGGTCCAGCTCTCGTAGAGGGCCGCGACGCTCAGGAAGACGACCAGGAGCGAAATGGCGTAGAGCGCAGGCGCCTGGGCCCCGGCCTTCTTCTCCTCATAGGAGAGGCCTGTCCACTCGTAGCCGATCCCCTGGGGGAGCTTGGAGGCCATCTTCTCCATCTCGGTCATGGCCTCGCCGGTGCTGATCCCGGGAGCGGCCTGCCCCATGACCTCCACCGAAGGGATGCCGTTGTAGCGCTCCAGGCGGGGCGAGCCGTACTGCCACTTGGCGTTGGCGAAGGCCGAGAAGGGAACCATGTCGCCGGTCTTGTTGTGGACGTACCACCTGTTGATGTCCTCCGGCAGCATCCGGAAGTTGGGGTCGCCCTGCAGGTAGACCTTCTTGACCCTGCCGTTCTGGATGAAGTCGTTGACGTAGGTACTCCCCCAGGCTGTGGCGAGGACGCTGTTGACCTCGTCCAGGGAAACGCCCAAGGCTCCTGCCCTGGCGTCGTCGATGTCCAGCTTGAACTGGGGCGAGTCATCCTGGCCGTTGGGGCGCACCGCGATCAGTTTCCGGTTCTTCATCGCCATTCCCAGAAGCTGGTTGCGCGCCTCCATCACTTTCTCATGTCCCAAACCGCCCCGATCCTGCAGTTCAAGATCAAAGCCGTTTGCCACTCCCAGTTCAA
>NZ_JBXKJL010000420.1:0-47164 GCF_056994735.1 Geomonas sp. | reverse complement strand
TTCACCCTTCACGCCTCTAACACCCGCACCCGCAGTTGTGGCAGACCTTGCGGTTCTCGCTGTCGGGCGGGACGGTCTCCGGTGCGAAGGCGATCCGGTTCACCGCACGCTTGATATCCTCCAGCGGATCGAGGCGCGGGCTCTGTCCGATGACATGCCCGACGCAGATGTTGGTGATGCCATCGGACGGCGATGCTATCCTGACCGAATTCAATACATCGACGTAGCTGTTGATCTCGATTACCTGACCGGTATCATCCAGACGCTCCAGGTTGATTCCGAACCTTTCCAGTTCCTGAGCCAGTTCCGCAAAAAACAGGTCGAAAGTAATTCCGGAGAGAGCATCCTTCCAGTCGGGTCTCTTGTGAATCTGGCCGTAGCAGATCAACCGCATATTCTTTCCCATCTCAACTCCTTAACTGCAGGGGCTAGGGGCTAGGGACTAGGGGCTGGTAAAGGCCTCATCATGCCCTGCGACCTGGCGATACTACCTACATTCCTTTTAGTTTTTCCTACACGTACACGTATATCCAATTTTTATCAGTGCATTGCCGGTGAATGCTCCAAGAATCGCAGCCGCAGTTCCCTAGTCCCTAGTCCCTAGTCCCTAGTCCCTAGTCCCTAGTCCCTAGTCCCTAGTCCCTAGTCCCTAGCCCTAGGCCTCCGCCGCCTTCCTCTGCATGGAGCTGAAGATCATGTCCAGCACGGCCTTTTGCTTCGCCTCGTACTTGTTAAGAACGGCAAGGCAGGTTCCCATGGGGAATTGCTCGTGCAGGTAGTCCGAATCCCGCGCGGAGAGGATCACGATCCGGTTCTTGTCCATGCCTATCGAGATGGCAAAGTTGAAGATCTTGGTGCCGTCCATCACCGGCATCTCCAGGTCAACCAGCAGCAGGTCCACCGGCTCCGCCTTGAGGATGGCCAGGGCCTGGAAGGGATCCGGGCAGGTCTTCACCTCGAGCAGCGGATAGAGCGACTGGATCTTCTCCTGCAGCGCCTGGAGGAAAATTGTGTCATCGTCTACGATCAGGATCTTTCTCATCGACACCTCAAGGTATCACTTAACCACCCGGGTCGCAGCAGAGAGCACCGGGAAAGGTACGTGTAGGTCCAGGGTCTTGGCCATCTTCAGATTTATAACCAGGTCGACCCGTTTGGGGCTGGCCACCGGCAGCTGCGAGGCCTTCTTCCCCCCGAGGATGCGGGCGGCGTAGTCGGCAGCGATCTGCCCCTGCTCGACCGGGTCCGCCTCCAGGGAGACCACCGCCCCCTTGTGGGCAGCCCCCGGCATCTGGGAGATTACCGGGATCTTCAACTCGGCCGAGCGATGCACGATCTTTTCAAACGTGCGGCAGCCTGCCGTGCACTCGGTGACGTAGATGCAGTCGACTTTGGCCGCAAAAAGGGAAGCCAGGGCGGCGTCCAGCCCGCCGGTGCCGGCCAGGTTGATCTCGGTGAGGGAGAAACCGCTCAGCGCCGCTACCCTGCGGGCCTCCTTGAGCTGCACCAGCGACCCCTCCTCGCGGGCGGTGTAGATCACACCGAGCGACCTGATCCGCTTCACCTCCATCGCCGTGCGCACCAGGGTCACCAGCGGAACCTTGGAGCTCACCCCCGCCATGTTGTGCCCGGTGGAGGACATGCTCTTGGCAATGCCGGTCTCGACCGGCCCGTACACATCGGCAAAAACGATGGGGATATCGCTGGCCTCACGAAGTGCCGCCAGGGTCGCCGACGCTCCGTAGGAGACGATCAGGTCGGCGCCGATGGCGTTGAACTTGCGGATGCTGTTAGCCCAGGAGATAGGATCCGGGTTGGGGGTCTGGGTTATGACCTCGACATTGCTCTGGTCGTAGCCCTTGAGGACCAGCGCCTTGGTGAAGGCCCGGTGGGCCTCCCGGTAGCGGGGGAGATCGCAGGTGAGGATGGCCGCGATCAGTTTTCCGGCCGCAAGGGTCTCCGACGCAGGGACAACTGCGGCTATCAAGAGCATCAGGAGTATAGTACGGATCGCTCTCAGGATCTACCTCTTACTCACCACTTGGCCGCCACAGTCGCGTAAACGATGTGCACGGTGCCGTTATAAGCGCTGTAGGCGGAATTCTTCTCATCGTAATCACTGACGGTATATTCGAGGGAACTGGAGACCACCGGGGTGAAGCGGTACTCCCCCCTGGCGGATAGATAGCTGATGACACTGTTTTGCCTGGTGATGTCGGTGATCCCGCTGGTGTCGCTGGAGCTGGAGAACACCGTATCCTGCGGCCTGAAGGCCGAATCCGACCTCACCTGCTGCAGCATGAGCGAGAGGTCGAACTTGTCGGTGAAGGCATAAGCGGCATTAACGCCGTAAACATGGGAGCGGTCAGTAAAGCTGGAGGCGGCCTCACTGCCGGAGACGACCGTGGTGAAGAGAACCGCCTGGTCCACCTGGCTCTGCAGGTAGGCATAGTTGGCCCCCAGCGTCAGCCTCTCGACAGGGACCACCCATCCCGACAGGTTTCCGTTGATCACCCGCCTATCCCGCGAGGTCACGGGGTAAGGAAGGTAGATAAGCGGGTCGAGCGGGAATTTGATCAGGAAATGCTGGACGTGATCGTTGTTTTCCCGGCGCACGATCAGGTTCGCGCTCCCCCCCCAGCCGCTGCTGCGGGTGTAGGTCGCCAGCAGCCTCCCCTCGTGCTTCTGCTCGAAGGAGGCACCGTAGGAAGGATGGTCGACCGTGGCGTAGTTGTAGTTGGCGCTAAGCCGGACACCGGTGACGGGACGGTAATTGGCCGTGAGGGCCCCGGTATGGGTAGCGGAATTTTCCGGCAACGCCCACGTCGTCGGAGACGGAGTTGCGGAGACCTCGTTTCGGGTGAGGAACTCCCCCCGGTACTCCCCATTGACGGAGAAATCGCGGCGGGGCTTGTAGGAAAGGGTGGCGGTGATGACATCCTTGGTGTAGTCGATGTGGGCCTTGGCCAGCGAAATATCGACGAAATTATTGCTGGAGATCGAGGTGCGGTTGTCGTAATCGACCTCCTGGCGCCGGTACTTCAAGGCCAGCGAGTACTCCTGGCTCGGCGTATAGATGACGTCTCCGGCCGCGTTCTGGACATTGCCGGTGGTGTGCTTGGCCCCGGTGGTGTCGGAAAGGCGCGACAGGTTCTCACGCTGCTCGAAGCTGTAGGAGCCGCTGGTGACGAGACCGCCCGAAAGCGAGCTGTGAAGCTTGATGGTATTGGAAATGAAGCGGCTGTCGGGATCCTCGTTGTGCTGATGCAGCCCCCCCACCCTTTCAAGCTGGGGATCGAGGCCGTTCCTCGAGATACCGTTTCTCGAGACATAGTCCGCAACCGGCGTCGACAGGCGGTCTTCGAAGACCCTGATCTTGAAGTCGTAGATCACGTCCACCGGTCCCAGGTGGGCGTCCACACCCAGCCGCCCCTCCTGGGTCTGCTGGTCGACGTCGCGGCGCTGTGCAAAAACGGTGTTCAAAGTAACCGGCGTATCAGTGGCAGCCTCGAACGAGACGTCGGCGAAGCGCTGTTGCTTGCTCCCTTCCCTGACCAGTCTCCAGTAACCGAGGTTCACGTGCAGGGGATAGTTGTGCAGCCGGTAGCGGAAATCGGCGGTGTCCTGCACCACGCTCATCCCGTAATCCTGGGGAGCGTCCTGGCTGGAGCCGTAGTTGGCCGCGGTGCCGGCCGTGGTCGCGGACGGAAAGCTGGTGGGAAAGAGGAGCTCCCGGTCGAGGTTGTGAAAGAGCGATTCCGTCCTCAGGTGCAGACGATAGTCGCCCAGGTAGTCCACCAGCAGGTCGCCGTGGTAGTCGTGCTCGTTTAGGAAGGCCCCCTCGATCTCCAGGTTGGTGTCCTTTTGCAGGTTGCGGTAGAAGAGCCCGCCGCTTCGGCTGGAGCGCAGGAAGCCGTAAGGCTGGGCCCGGCCGCCGTAACCGTCGGTGGCGACGAAGTTGTACCCGATGAATCCCCCCTTCTGCTCCAGGGTCTCCACCTGCCGCTCTCCGTCCAGGCGGGAAGCCGCCCCCTCCGAGGTCAGCCCTTCGTCCGGCTCCAGGGCCACCTCCACCATCTCGTCCGCGGCGGCACCGACAGGGCCGCCAGGGGCCGCGCTGCCGTCAGCCGTGGCCGCGGATGCCTCACCCGCAGCTAAGGTTGGGTCAGCAGCAGCCACCGTTGCGGCTGTCAGCAGCACGAGCAGCAGGGAATAGCATATCGTTGAGACACGATCCAGCTCTCTGGTCACCTTCCGGCTCCTTTGGCGGTTCATTGACGCAACGTGCCCCGACCGGTCACTGCCTGGGAAGGGGTATCGGTGCCGTGAATCTGCGAGTGGCAGTCCGTGCAGCGGTTGGTAAAGAGTTGCTTCAGGCCCGGGGTATTGCCGGCCAGGTGCCCGGCGTGGCATTGCAGACAGAGAAAGGGCATGGCCGCGCTTAGCAGATGGTTGTTGACCGAGCCGTGCGGCGAATGGCAGTTCAGGCAGTTCTCGGTCACATCACCATGTTCGAAGGCGAAGGGCCCCTGCTTCTCCATGTGGCAGCGGGTGCAGGTATCCTTGAGCGAGTTGCCCTTGAGGAGATGGTCCTGGGTCGAGCCGTGCACCTCGTGGCAATCCACGCAGACCATCTTCTTTTCCCGCAACGGATGATGTGAGTAGAGGGCGTTTTCCGCCCGCACCTGCGGATGGCAGCCGAAGCACATCTCAGCCATCTGCTCGCGGCTCACCTTCTGCTGCGGTCCCTTGTGGAGTTTATGGCAGTCGAAGCAGCTCACGTCGTTCATGGCATGGACGCTGGCGTTCCAGAAGGCGAGAGCGGGGATCGAGGCTGCGGAGTGGCATTTGAGGCAGATCAGGGACTGGGCCTGGGGGGGGAGGTGCATCAGGTCCAGGAACTTGGTGGTGTCGCACTTCTTGTGGAGCTCGGTGTTTCGCTCGCGGTCGTCGTCCAGGTGGACGATGGCCAGGCTTCCGGGGCCGTGGCACGATTCGCAGTTCACCAGGGGCAGCCCCGTCTCCGGCTTGATCTGCTCGCCGTGGACGCTGTGGCTGAAGTCGTCGGCGATCTTGTCGTGGCTGTGGCACTTGGAGACGCAGTTGTTGGTGCCTACGTACTCGGCGTCCAGCCTCCCCACGATCATCTTCTCGTACTCGCGCACCGGCAAAAGCGGCTTGCTCTGCTTGAGCTCGGCGCAGGACCAAAAGACCAGCGGGAAAAATCCCAGCAGGCCCCACGAAGCGATGCGGCAGACCACTTTCCCCAATGCCATCAGTCTCCCCTTATCCCCTTGGTGGTGGTGTAGATGAAGCCTCTCACGATCGGATTATCGCTGCGTTTGATCTCACGCGGCGTCCCTACCTCCACGATGCTCCCGCCATGCATCATGGCGATGCGGTCGGAGATGTAGAGCGCGAAGTTGAGGTCGTGGGTGACGATCACCGTGGTGTTCTTGGTGGTTTCCTTGAGCTTGAGGATGGTGTTGGCAAGCTCGTCGGTGGTGACCGGGTCGAGTTCCGCGGTCGGCTCGTCGTAAAGGATCAGGTCCGGGTTCATGGCCAGGGAGCGGGCGATGGCGACGCGCTTCTTCATGCCGCCGGAAAGCTCCGAGGTCCTTAGCCCCTCCTTCCCGGAAAGACCGACCATCTCCAGCTTTTCCAGTATGATCTCCCTGATCAGCTGCTCCTTGCAGACCCTCTTCTCCCGCAGCCAAAGCCCGACGTTCTCGCCGACCGTCAGCGAGTTGAAGAGTGCCGAGGACTGGAAGACCATGCTGTAGCGGTAGTCGCGGGCCGAGGGGTCGCGCTTCCCGGAGAAGATGGGGATGTCGTCGATGAAGATCTCCCCGCTGTCCGGGGTTTCCAGCTTCACGATATGCTTCAGGAGCACGCTCTTCCCCGTTCCGGAGGGGCCGATGATGCAGAAGGTCTCTCCGGCAAAGATCTCGAGGTTTATATCCTTCAGCACGTGGTTTCCGCCGAAGTATTTATTGAGACCCTCAACCCGTATCCCTACCCCTCTGGTTTCGTGAAGATCGACCGGACGGTTGTTGTCGGAATGGAAGAAAGAGCCAGCGAGACCATGCTTCAGTTTTGCGAACAAGGTGATTCCTTTAGGACTGAAATTGAATGCCGCCCCCCTACTGTCAGGCAGCGCGTTATCCCTGTGGGATAATTTACTTTTTCTTAAAATAAAATGACGTCATAGTAACAACATCGCAGCTGTCTTGCAAGAGGAGAATGTTTGTGATTGTTAACATTTATTGATTCAGTAGCTGATCAGTGGAGGCTGGGCTGGAAACAGCCATGATTGTCAGGAGCGAAGTATGGACCGTAAGGGCGCTTGATCATTCGCCCGGAAAGTTCCACTTGATCCTCGTGAAGAGACCGGCCTTTGACTGTAGGGGACAGGGGATGCCGACGTCCGTGGCAGCAGCGGGGCGAACTACCTCTTCACCGCGACGGTTTATTGCTGCCTGACAGAGTCAGAAGAGATACGGCGAGGTGTTATTGAAGTGCCGCCTGTTGCCGAAGACATAGGCGGCCATGACGATGAGAAATACCGCGGCTGCGATCGTGCTGGAGCGGATCTCGTCGACCGGGATCGCCCCCCCGGCCAGCCGCGCGTACTCCTCGGCGGGAATCAGCGCGAGATTGACGAGGGCGTTGCAGGTATCGAACAGGTTGTAGATGATCAACACCCAGACCGTCAGGCGCTGTCTCTTCAGGACGCCGATCACCAGGTAGAGCGAGATCATGGTGTCGGCGAAGACCAGCCACTCCCCCGCCTTGCCGGGATAGAACCTCCCCATCAAGGGAAAGGGGTTGCCGTAGCTGGAGAGGGCGAGCATCAGGGAGAAGAGGTAGACTGCGGCGATCATCAGGAGCGCGAAGGGGCGCCTTTCTTCCTCCATCACCGATTCCTCCGCGGCGCCCGGCGAGTTGACCTGCGGACGACCGTCACCGGGACCTCTGCTTGGCATGCTCCTTCAGCAGGCAGCGATCCATCACCACGGCAAGCCCCGCTGCCTCGGCCTTGGCGGCGGCAGCCTCGTTGACGATCCCTTCCTGCATCCACACCACCTTGGCACCCTTGGCAATCGCCTGGTCCACGATCTCGGGAGCGAACTCGGGGCGGCGGAAGATATCGACGATCTCCACCTGGTCCGGGACCTCGGCAAGGGTCGGGTAGCAGCGCTCACCTAATATTTCCTGGCAGGCGGGGTTCACCGGGATGATGCGGTATCCCACCCTCTTGAGGTAGGCCGCCACCTCGTGGCTCGGCTTCCCCCGGTCCGGTGAGAGGCCGACCACCGCAATAGTCTTGTAGCTCGAGAGTATTTGCTTGATGTCAGGCTTTTCCATAACTCCTCCGCGTGATCCCGCTATCGTGTCTTGCCCCTCTGACCAACCAACCCAGAGAGCCCTCTCTCGGGCCAAGCGACTTGAAGGGTCCCCAATGGCAAAGCGTCTCAAAGCGTCTCAAAGCGTCTCAAAAGCGTCTCAAAGCGTCTCAAAACGTCCCCCCCTTGTCAAAGGGGGGACAGGGGGGATTCCCCCCGCAGCTCACCTGTTTCTCATGCCGCTGATGGCGACGCAAAAGAAGATGACCACCATCACCCCCGCTATGAAAATCCAGTCCGCCGGGCTGTATCCCGCCATCACATCCTCCTATTTTTCCAGTTCTTCCAACAGGGTTTTGGCCTCGGTGAAATCCGGGTTCATCCTGAGCGCTTGGCGCAGATAGTTCCGGGCGTCCGCCACTCCACCCATATCCTTGCAGCAGAGGGCAAGAAGGTACGGGATCTCCGGCATGGGGAATTCACAGGCAAAGAAGGCATCGGACATGACCTCGTTCAGGATGGTGACGGCTTCCGGATAGTCCCCTTCATCCTTGAGGGACATGGCGCCGGCGATAGCCTCCAGGTAGTCGACTGCCGGGACCCGCGGGAGTTCCCGCTTCTCGACCCTCTCCAGCCGGCCCTTGACTTCCGCGGCAGCCGCCTCGGACAACGTGGGCAGCAGCTGCCGCCAGAGCGAGGTTGCCTTCTCGTATTTCCCCAGCAGGAAGCAGACCTCGGCCTGGGTGGAGAGGGCCTTAGGCTCCCCCGGTGCCAGCTTCAGGGCGTGATCCAGGAAGGCTTCGGCCTTGTAGAGGGTCACGGTGGAGAGATGCAGGGCCGAGAAGCGGCAGGCCTTGTCCAGAAGCGTCACCCCGATCTCCAGCGGGAAGTGCGCATCGTCCGGCTCCATCAGGGAGAAGACCTTCAGCAGGTTCACGCGACGGTCCAGATACGGGATCTCGACGTCCTTTTCCCCCAGCATCAGGATGTGACTCGCCAGCTCCGAGACGTAGTGAGGGTACCCTTCCTTCAGAAGGGCGGCGTAGCGCTCGCAGTACCGGCATCCCGGATCGGTGCGCAGCGCCTGGTAGATCCCGCGCCCGACGACGTCGTAGCTGGGAAGTTCCCCTTCCAGCACCGCGAAATCCGCCTCCAGCAGGGGTAAAGGCTCTGGCCCCAGGGCCAGCTGGACTTTGTCGTCGAGTCCGCTGACCACCGTTCCTGCAGGAGGGTTATAGTAGACGACCCCCGCTATGGGAGTCGTTTCAGTAGTTTTCTCTGCCATGCTGCCTCCTTATCCTTCCCGCTGCGGGAAGGTATTGACGCCCGCGTGGACGCCGACTGTCTTGTAGATCCGGACCCCATCCCAGGGGTCGTCCATGATGCCGTCATGGATCGCCCAGCTGCGCCCCAGTACGCTCTTCTCCATCCCCGGCCGCCTGAAAGGGGTCGAGCCGTCGAGCCGCCGGAAGAGTTCGCCGCCGGGGGCAAACCCGGCATCGATCTCCCGCATCAGCCTTTTACCCACGATGTAGTCGAAGCCGTACTTCTCGTAGCGGATGGCGTTGTCGTAGCTCAGCGGCTCGGCCACGATCAGCTCCATCCCCAGGGCATCGGTGAAGCGCTCCAGCAGCGGCAGGAATTCACCAAACATCTTCAATCCACGGCGGGTCTGGTTGGGAAAGAGCCCCGCCTCCATGGCCCTTTGCTCCTCCGGAAGATTTCGTCCCAGGGTGGTGAAGACGTTGTTGCGCCCCTGATGGTCGAGATCCACGTCGAAGCGCGGCGCGCGCGGGTCGGAGATGTGGCAGAAGGCCAGCTCCATCTGCCGGTGATGGGTGTCGCAGAGTTCCAGGAAGAATACGGCATCCCGGTCTCCCTGCGGCAGGCGCGCCTCCAGCCTGACCAGTCCCAGCCCCTGCGGCGCGATGGTCTCGACCTCTCCACCTTCGCTCTTCAGCAGCTCGCGCAGACGCTCGGGGAGGAGCGAGCTGTAGAGCTCCTCCTTCTCCACGGGTTCCAGCCGGTTGATATCGTGCAGCGAGAAGAGCTCCCGCCCCCGGTCGTCCCTTAAAGCCTCATTTCCGGCGAGTCTTGTCATGGCCACCGATCAGTACCGGGAAGATGTGGGCGCGCACGTAGGCGATGCTCTTTTCCACCGCGTCCAGTGCCGCGTTTCGGTCGTCCTCCTGGGCCCAGTGCATGGCGTCCAGGAGCATGCGGTGCGGAAAGCCCAACTGCGAGATCAGCTTTACGAAAGGGGCGGGGAGTCTCGGTGAGAGTTCCCGGTCGTTCATTATCGCCCAGGCGATGGTCCAGGCCCGGGCCACGTTCATCATGTCATAGCCGCCGCCCCCCACGGCCACCCACGGTATCTGCAGTGCCCGCACTTTCCTCATTATATAGGAGTAGGCGTGGGTGGTCACCTCCAGGCGGGTGAGCGGGTCGGTCCTGAAGGTGTCCGCCCCCAGCTGGGTGAAGAGGACGTCCGGGTCGAAGGCCGCGATCAGCGGGAAGGCGATCTCGTCGAAAGCCTTCATGAAGAGGGCGTCGTCTGTGTGGGCTATCAGCGGCAGGTTTACCGAATAGCCCCGCCCCCTCCCCTCGCCGGTTTCGGACTCGAAGCCGGTCCCCGGAAAAAAGTAGACGCCGCTTTCGTGGAGCGAGATGGTGAGGACCCGGTCGGTGTCGTAGAAGGCGTTCTGGACGCCGTCACCGTGGTGGGCGTCGATGTCCAGGTAGACCACCCGCTTCCCCTTGGCCAGCAGGTGATTGATGGCCACCGCCGCGTCATTGAGATACGAGAAGCCGGAGGCGCGGCTTTTCTGGGCATGGTGCCAGCCGCCAAGGGGGTTGAAGGCTGCGGCGAAACCTTCCTCGGTCACCAGCCGCGCCGCTTCCAGGGTTCCGGAGACTCCCAGGCAGGCCCAGTCGTAGACGCCGGGGAAAATCGGGTTTTCCAGGTCACCCAGCCCGTAGCGAAAATCCGCCCGGGGCTCGCTGTCGGCGCTGAACTCGCACAGCCGGTCCAGGTATTCCGGCGTGTGGGCGCTCAGGAGCTCCTCCCGGGAAACCGGCCTCGGGGCCCGCTGTTCGATCCCCGGGAGCCGCAGCAGCCCGTAGGCCTCCATCAGGTCTCGGGCCAACCGGTAACGCTGCACCTTGAAGGGGTGGTTTTCCCCGTAGCAGTAGCCCCCGAGATCGGTGCAGGCGATGAGTGCTGTTTTGCGAAACAAGAAACGATCCCCCAGCAGCCGCCTGGGCGGCGGTGCTTCTATTTTGGCGAGTGAAATTTAACCTGTGAGGACCGGCAGGTCAACCACTATTCCTGCCAATTCATTAGGCAGTGAAGCACACTTTTTAGGCAGTCGCAAGGGTAATTTCCCGTCAACCGAAGGGTCCGTTGTTGTGATTACAACTTGATACCGGCCTTGGCAGAAAGATTGCTTGTACATGACGCCCCGTCACAAAGAGGTGACGGCTGCATCATTCATGAGCAAAGAGACCTTTTCAAAGACGAAAGGTCATTTACCAACGGAGGTAATTAAATGAACGGGATGTCAACGACGACTCCACTGGGCAACAGCAGCGACGTGCTCTTCCTCATGCTCGGCGCGGTCATGGTCTTCGCCATGCACGCCGGCTTCGCCTTTCTCGAGGTGGGCACGGTAAGGAAGAAAAATCAGGTCAACGCCTTCGTCAAGATCCTGACCGACTGGTCGGTGTCAACCATGATGTACTTCCTGATCGGCTTCCCCATCGCCTACGGGATCAACTTCATCAAGCCGGTGAAGGAGCTTTTGGGGAACAACCAGGGCTATGACATCACCCACTTCTTCTTCCTCCTCTGCTTCGCGGCCTGCATCCCGGCCATCATCTCCGGCGGCATCGCCGAGCGCGCCAAGTTTTGGCCACAGGTAGTCGCGGGCGCCGTCTTCGCCGGCCTCACCTACCCGATCTTCGAGTCCCTCATCTGGGGCAAAAACATGTCGCTGCTGCAGGACGTGTTCAAGTCGATCGGCGGGGCGGAATTTCATGACTACGCCGGATCGGTGGTAGTCCACTCCATCGGCGGCTGGCTGGCGCTTCCCGCCGTGCTGATCCTCGGCCCCCGCGCCGGGCGCTACATCAAGGGCAAGTCCCACCCCATCCCGATCAGCAACATCCCCTTCCTGGCGCTCGGCTCCTGGATCCTCGCCGTAGGCTGGTTCGGCTTCAACGTGATGAGCGCGGGTCACCTGGAGAAGATCTCCGGCATCGTGGCGGTCAACTCCCTGATGGCCATGGTAGGCGGGGTGCTGGCGGCACTGGTGGCCAGCAAGAACGACCCCGGTTTCGTCCACAACGGTGCGCTGGCAGGGCTGATCGCGGTCTGTGCCGGCTCCGACATCATGCACCCGCTGGCAGCCTTCGTGACCGGGGCCATCGCCTCCGTCATCTTCGTCTACGGCTTCCACATCGAGCAGGAGAAGCTCAAGATCGACGACGTGCTGGGCGTCTGGCCGCTGCACGGCGTAATCGGCTCCTGGGGCGGCATCGCCGCCGGCCTCTTCGGCCAGGAGTGGCTCGGCGGCCTGGGCGGCATCACCCTGGCTTCGCAGCTCCTCGGTACGGGCTCGGCCATCGTCTTCGCCCTGGCCAACGGCTTCCTGATCTACGGCATTCTCTCCAAGACCGTGGGGATCAGGCTCGATGCCGAGGCCGAATTCCAGGGTGCCGACCTCTCCATTCACCAGATCGGAGCCTACCCTGAGGATCACATCAGGTAGCCCGAACCACATTTTTCTCATTATTTTTAAAAAAAGGCCCTGAAACGGGCCTTTTTTTATTTTGCTATTTGACTTGGAGTGGGTATTATTTTTAAAATAGTTAAAATATACTAATTACAATCAAAGGTCGGTTCGATCATGAAAACACCGCTAGGAGAGTTGCTGGTCGAGTCAGGCATCATCACCATGAAGACCCTTGAGCGCGCCCTCGGCAGGCAGCAGGGAAGCGGCAAGCGGTTGGGCATCATCCTCGACGAGATGGGGGTGATCACCCAGGAGGAACTGATCGAGGCCCTTGCACAGCAGTACGGCTTCGAGACGGTGAAGGATATCGCCTCCCAGGAAGTTTCGGAGGGTCTCCTGGAGCTGATACCGGAGGAGATCGCCCTCCATAAACTGGTCTTCCCGCTCAAGCGGCAGGAAGCGGGTTTGTCACTGGCGGTCACCGATCCCTTCGACACCGACACCTTCGACTTTCTCGAGAAGAAGAACTCGACCAAGATTGTGCCGGTGCTGGCGACCAGGGACGACATCCTCGAAGCGGTCAAGCAGCACTACCTCAGGGGGCAGGCGCTCAGCGACGCTCCGCTGAAGATCCTGGTGGTGGACGACTCCACCGAGATCACCTCGGATATAGCCGAAGCGCTCAGCAAGGAAGGGTACCAGGTGCTGACGGCGAACGATGGGGTGGAGGGGCTCGGCATCGCCTTCTCGCAGAGGCCGGACCTGATCCTGTGCGACTCCGTCATGCCCAGGATGGATGGGTACGCGCTGATGCGGGCCATCAAGGCCAACCCTTCCACCGCGAGGATCCCGATGATCCTCCTGACCTCGAAGGCCTCTCCCGAGGAGGAGCACCGGGCGCTCAAGTCAGGCTTCCACGACTTCATCGCCAAGCCTATGATGACCATCAGGGTGGTCTCAAGGGTAAAGCGGGCCTTCGACATCATGCACCAGGGAAAGGAGCAGCCTGCTCCCGCCGCCTGACCCGCGGGCCTCCAGACACGCCATCCCCACCTTACCTGCCGGGAAGGGCTCTACCCTTCCCGGCCTCTTATTTCCCCTTTCCGAACCTCAGGTGACCTCTGCCAGGGCACTGGCGAAGATCTCCAGCGCCTCCGCCATCTCTTCCCGGGTGATGTTGAGCGGCGGTATGAAGCGGATCACGTTGCGCTTCAAGGCGCAGCCGATCAGGATCAGCCCCTTGGCCAGGCACTGCTCGATCAGTGCCGCGCAGAGCCGGCCGTCGGCCGCGCCGGAGGTATCGACCATCTCGATGCCGATCATGCACCCCTTCCCCCTCACCTCCCCTATGCACGGGTTCCGGGAGGCGAGATCCTGGAGAAACGACAGGGCCCGGGCCCCGGTCGAGAGTGCGTCATCGAGCAGCCCCTCCTCCTTGATCACCTGCAGGGTGGCGCGGGCCGCCGCACAGGAAACCGGGTTCCCGCCAAAGGTGGTGCCGTGGGCCCCCACCTCCCACTTCCGCATCACCTCACGGGAAGAGACCACTGCCGAGAGGGGAAAGCCCGAGGCCAGGGCCTTGGCCACGGTCATGATGTCGGGGACCACACCGGCGTGGTCGCAGCAGAACCACTTCCCGGTCCTGCCGATCCCCGACTGCACCTCGTCGAAGATCAACATGATCCCATACTCGTCGCAGATGGTGCGCAGCCCCTGCAGGTAGCTCCTAGGGGCCGGATAGTACCCCCCTTCGCCCAGGAAGGGCTCGACGATAATGGCGCAGACCTCCTGGGGGGGGATCTGCCGCTCGAAGAGCCGGCTGATCTCGTCCAGGCAGCGGGTGCCGCAGGAGTCGGGTGTCAGACCTACGGGGCAGATGAAGCAGGCGGGATAACAGACCTGGTAGACGGAGGGAAGGAGCGGGTGGTATCTCCTGCGGTAGGCGGAGGAGCTGGTGGTGACCGAGAGGGCGCCTAGGGTGCGGCCGTGGAAGGCCCCGGTACAGGAGATGATCCCCTGGCGGCCGCTGCTGTAGCGGGCCAGTTTCAGGGCTCCCTCGACCGCCTCGGCACCGGAGTTGCCGAAGAAGAGCATGTCGAGACCGGGCGGGGTGACCGAGAGGAGCTCCTCGGCCGCGGCCACCGTGGTCTCGCTGTAGTAGATGGCCCCGGTGTGCACGTAGCTCTCCAGCTGTTTCCGGACGGCGGCGATCACGCGGGGATGATTGTGGCCGATGTTGAGCACGGCAAGGGCCGAGGAGAAGTCCAGGAAACGCAGACCTTCCTGCGAGTAGACCACGCTTCCCTCACCTCGGGAGATGGAAAAGGGGTAGTAATAGTGGCAGGCGGGTGCAAAGACCGACATCCCCCTCCTCACTACCATTTCATCGTCGCTCATGTCACACCTCAGGCGGGGATGTACATTAAACGATCATAGCATAGGGAGGTGCCGCCGCAACTTTATCGGGACCGGCTTTCGCTGCAGGTTTTTTCTCGGCAGGCTTGCATTCGGGAAAGATTAGACTAGACTAGCATTTGAAATTTGGAACCCGGAAATCCCATTAAAACGCGGCAAGGGAGGGGCGGATGTATAAGGAAAAAAGGAACTTCGCCAGGCTGGCCTTACACGCAAAAGCCAACATACACTTGAACGACCAGTTGGTCGAGGGCGAGGTTGAGAACCTCAGCATGAAAGGGGTCTTTGTGACGGCGGAACGCAGGATGGAAATCAACGACACCGTGGCCATCACCATCTACCACACCCTCACCCCCCAGGTCCTGTGCGACCTGAAGGCCAAGGTGGTAAGGGTGACCGACAAGGGGATGGGGCTGCAATTCGAGAAGACCCTTCTGGATTAACAACTCTTCGCAGGAAGCACTTCAGCAAGGCATCACATCTTTACCCCTCCGGTTTCAGAAAGATAAAGCGGGGTGACAACTGAGTCACCCCGCAGCCCCGCCGCCGGACCTTCATCGAGACCGTCAGATAATGCACGATTTCAGGGTGAAGTAGAAGGTCGCCCCCTTGTCAATCTCCCCTTCGGCCCAGATGCGCCCTCCGTGGCGATTGATGATCCTCTGCACCGTGGTGAGCCCGATGCCGTGGCCGGGATATTCGGCGCTGTTGTGCAGGCGCTGGAAGGCCTGGAACATGCGCTCGGCGTTGCACATGTCGAAGCCGATGCCGTTGTCCCGCACGAAGCAGGCCGTGTCGGCAGCGACCTCGCGTGCGCCGAACTCTATGCAGGTGGTCTCCCTCATGCGGGTGAACTTCCAGGCGTTTCTAAGCAGGTTCTTCATCGCTATCTCGAGGAGTCTGGCATCGCCGAAGGTGCGGATATGGGGCTGGATGAGGAACTCCGCCCGGCGATCAGGCATCCCCTGCCGGAGCTCACCGGCCGTGTCGCTGGCAATCTCGGAGAGATCGACTATCTCACGCTTGAGGTTCTGGTAGGAGAGCTGGGACAGCTCGAGCAGGGCCTCGATCAGCTCGTTCATGTGCCGGGACGACTTGAAGATCCGCTCCAGGTAATCCATGGTCTCCAGGTCAAGTCTCCCCGCGTAACGCTCCTGCAGCGTCCTGGTATGGCCGCAGATCCTGGATAGGGGGGCGCAAAGATCATGGGCTACCGAGTTGTTGAAGGCCTCGAGGTCCCTGTTGATCGCTTCCAGCCGCCCGGCCTGCTCGGCCAGCAGCCGCTCCACCTGCTGGGTCAGCAGGGTGATCTCCTCGTTGTCGGGCCTGTCCAGCAGCATGTTCCTGATGCTTTGCAGGGAATCCTGAACCGCGCTCTTCAGATCGAGCGGTTGGGTCTCCTCGAGCGTGTCGGATGCTATTTCCTTGTCTGCGTTCAAGTACCTGGCCTCCAATTGCCCTTCGCTGCCGAGGCGTAGCCCCGGGCAACGATCCGGCGCCCCCAAGCTAGACGGTGAAATAGAGGGTCCCCCCCTTGCCGGCCTCGTCAGCCGCCCAGATCCTGCCACGATGCAAGGTGATGATCCTTTGGACGGTGGCGAGTCCGATGCCGCAGCAGATATGCTCCGGTTTGTCCAGCGGGCGATGGAGGGGCTGTCCGCTGAGCGCCGCCTGGGCCCTGGGGCCGTTGTCGCTGACGTAGAAACTGCGCGCCCCCTCCACCTCGGCAGTGCCGAAGCGGATCACCGGGTGCTGGACCCCGACCGTGTAGTTCCAGGCGTTTTCAAGGAGCTGCTCCATGGCCAGGCGCAGCAGCTTGCGGTCTCCCTTGGCAGTGACGCCGTCCTCGATGCGGAAGGTCACCGTGCGCTCACCTGTCTCCTTGAGCTGGGCCGCGATCTCCGAGGCCATGGCGCTCAAATCGACCTCTTCAGGTTCGAGCCTCCCAGAGGATAGGGCGGCGAAACGCTGCAGGGCGTTGATGCGTCCCACCATTTCCACGGTGGTCTCGTGGATACTCCGCAGCAGCTCCCGGCACTGGGGGGAAAGGGCCACCCCGTAAAGCTCCTGCATGATCGAGCAGTGGTTGCTGATCTTGGAGAGCTGGCCGCTTAAATCATGGGAGACTGCATAGCCGAAAGCCTCCAGTTCGCCAGTCCGGGCATCGAGTTGATCGCTCAGGGACCTCAGGCCGATCTCCGCGTGCACCCTCGAAGTGACGTCGAGCCCCATGATCCAGTTGGCCCACCCGGGGATAGGGACGTAGCGCGAGATGTTGGACCAGGAGACGCTTTTCGCCGAGCCATCCTTGCAGTGCAGCTCCCACTCCATTGCGCGGTAGCTACCACCCTCCTCCGGATGGGCCGCGACCACCACATCCCGCAGGTCGTCGGAAAGCTGGAAGAGGTCAAGCATCTTTCTCCCCATGACATCCTCGGCCTTGTAGCCGGTCATCCGCTCGAACTCGTGGTTGCAGGCGGTGAGGGCGCCGCCCCCGTCGAAGGCGAGGAGCACGGCGGGGAGATGCTGCAGGATGGTCTGCAGGCGCCTTCGGTGCTGAAGGAGCGCCTCATCCTTCTCGTGGAGCTCCTTTTCACTGGCCTTGAGCGAGTCCTCCTCCTGCCAGTTCTCGTAGATCTTCCGCGCCAGGGCGGCATAGGCCTGTTCCAGCTCCTGCTTGACCTTGGTCCGCTCGGCCGCAGCCGTGGTGGCGGTCTGAGCCGCCGCGAGAAAGAGGTCAAGCTCGTGGCCCGCGCGAGTGGTGCGGACATCACGATCAAGCGGGATGTATAGGGGATTGCTGCAGACCTTGGCGTCGATCACGAGGTGAGGATGAATCTTGGCCAGCTCCAGCATCCGCTCCGGCAAGAAGGCCTCCCGGTCGTAGAGACAGAGGATGGTGGTTTCGTTTTCCTCGGCGAAGTTGTTCAGCCCCACCTCGAACTGGAGGAGCCGCTCGACCAGGTTGACGTCCTGCCCGGCCCACCCCATGTCGCAGATGATGCGGGTGCCCTTGAAGCCGTCACCGAGGGCGCCGGCGGTAAGGGTGCGCAGCAGCTCCATGACCCCTGCCGGGTTGAAGGTCCCCCCTTTCAGCCAGCATTCCTGCACCGGCAGGAGCTTGAGGGCGCCTATATCGTGCTTTTGCCCCAGGACGGCGTTCTTCAGCACCCGCTCCAGGGTCTCCTCGCCGGCATTGAGGTAGATGCAGCGCTCTCCCAGGGACAGTCCCTTCTGGATGAAGGGGACCACGGGAGTCAGGATCTCTCCCTCGCCCTGGTAAAGCAGGCAGAGGTGGTCGTGGCGGCTTACCTCTTCCAGCCCGGGGATCTGAATGGACTCTTTGCTTTCTTGCATCGCCCCTCGCCTTAAGCACATTAATTTTTATTTAATATACTGGAATTCAAGAGCTATGCAATGCAGGAGGATCTTTTGGGCGGGTAGAGCGGTCGATCGGATGGTAAAGGCGGCTATGACGGGTATTGGCAACGGCTCCATCTATGGTACAGCAGGGGTTCCGGAACTGCGCGGAGGGAATTTTAGAAAGATGCGACAGAACAGTGGTGTAAAATTTGTTTATTCAAATTAGAATTGCGTCCACTTCGCCCTCTCGCTATAGCGGATGGCAAACAACGCAACTACGGCTACTTTACCAAACTACGCGAGGCATCGCGGGGGCGCAAAAACGTGGGAAGGGTCGCGCCCGTCAGCGGTTTCCTCTAATGATTCTTCGCTGGACGGCCGCTCTCATTAGTGGTATACAAACACCGTTTGACAAAGACGGAGGGAACATGTCGAAACACATTGTTGTCATCGACGATTGCAAAGTGGTACTGGCCATGGCCAGCGATTTCCTGGGGGCCGCGGGCTTCAAGGTTTCAACTGCCGACAGCAGCATCTATTCCAACCACCTGATCTATTCCAAGACACCACCCGACCTGATTCTTCTGGACGTAGTCATGCCCTACATGTCCGGGGACAAGAAGCTGCAACTCCTCAAATCCCGCGACAAGAGCCGTAACATCCCGGTGCTGCTGATCTCCTCCAAGGATGAAGAGGAGCTCAGCGCCCTGGTGGCCAGCCATGGCGCCGACGGCTACCTGCCGAAACCATTCACCGCCCACCAGCTGGTCCAATCGGTGCAGAGCCTGACCGCAGCTTCCCGTTAGCGCCGCTTTCTCCTCCCGTCACGTGCGGATTCCTGGCGCTGCTGCATCCGGGCCAGATAGACCACGTGCCGCAGCCCCCCCCTCCCCGGGCGGTCGATGAAGACAGAAAAGCCGGCCGAGGAGAGACGCTTCTCGAAGCCGGCATCATAGTTCTCACCCCAAACGGCGAAGACGCCGCCCGGCTTGAGGGCGCAGCGCGTCAGCTCAATGGCGACGCTACCATAAAGGGGATCACCGATCTTGTCGGACTTGGCATGCGGGCCGGTATAGAGGTCGAGCACGATGGCGTCGAACTTTGCCGCACCACCGGCGCTGCCCCTGATGACATCGGCGACATCGGCAATCTCCACCTTTACCCGCGGGTCACTGGCGGCCGCGCCGGTCAGAAAGGCCAGTGGTCCCCGGCACCACTGCAGGACCACCGGGTTCAACTCCGCCACCACCACCGACCCCGACGGAGGCAGGCTGTCGAGGACCGCCTTCAGAGTGAAGGCCATTCCCAGCCCCCCCACCAGCACCCGGGGAGCCGGCTGCTCTTTCAGGTGGCCGCAAGCCATCTCACCCAGCGCGATTTCGGAGCGGTGCAGCGAGCTGTTCATCAGAACCAGCGAGTTGACGGTGATCAGGAAATCACGCTCGCCACGCTGCCGCAACTCCAGCATCCCCTCGTTCGTTTGTATGCTGTCCAGGACTTTCCACGGTTGTGCCATATCTACATAACCTCACAGGTATTTTGTAATCTATCCACTAAAGCAACGGGAGCACCACAGCTTTCCCCCTATAGCGGACTTCTTCTTGGAAAGTCCATTCGGGAAAGAAAGGGACCAAAGAAAAGGGGGGAATCGTGACGGCGGAGACCACCCCGCCGCCGGGGGAAGAAAGGGCTACTTCTTCTTAGGGCGGCGAAGGTCTGCCTCCTCGGCCGCCTCGGCCTCGGCCAGCATCGCCAGGTAGGTCTGATAACGCTCCGGCGAAAGGGCTCCACCCTCGACCAGCTCGGCTACCGCACACCCCGGCTCGCGCCTGTGGCGGCAGTTGTGGAACCGGCAGCCATGCGACTCAAGGGTCTCGAAGCCGGGGAAGTACTCGGCCACCTCCGAAGAGGAGATGTCCACCACCCCGAAATCGCGGAACCCCGGGGTATCGACGAGTTCCCCTCCTTCGGGGAGGGCATGAAGCGACGATACCGTGGTGGTATGCCTCCCCTGCCAGGTGTGCTCGCTCACCTCGCCCACCTTGAGATTCAGCTCCGGACAGAGCGCGTTCAGCAGGGAACTCTTCCCCACCCCGGTGGTCCCGACGAAGGCTCCGCGATGCCCCTCATGAAAAAAACCCCGCAGCCCTTCCAGACCCTCGCCGGTGACGGCGCTGAGGATGAAGAAGGGAACGATCGGAGCGTATACCTCCTGAAGCTCATCGGCCAAGGCCCTGGCCTCCGGGATATCGCACTTGTTGAAGAGCACGAAGGGGCTGAGGCCGGCGGCACGCGCGGCGACTATGGCGCGGTCCACGAAGCCGGCGGGGGGTATGGGTGCCGTGACGACCCCCAGGACGTCGAGGTTGGCCGCCACCAGGTGAATCCCGCCGCGAGCGTCCCTGCGCCGCAGTTCCGTCTTTCTCGGCAGACGCTCCAGCACTTCGCCCCTCACCAGGACATGGTCCCCCACCACGTGCCCCGAGTTCCTCTTCACCCGCACCATTCGGCGCTCACCGCTTGGAAAAAGGACCTCGACAGCGATACCGAAATGGGATACTATGAGCCCGTCCTCAGGTTCGACAGGGCCATGCTGATGGCTGATGTTTTCGTGGTCTGATTTTCCCAACCGTTGTCACCTTTCCCAAAGCCGTCCCCGAGGCACCCAGAGTACGGCACCAGCCGGAACCATTTCCCGCAATGTTCCGGCTCCCGATATAAGCCCGATGAGCCGCGGGGCCTTCCTGTCCCGCTGTTGACATAGAAAGCTTTCTCACCGATAGTTTAAGCACATACAGCTATTTTCACAGTCCCGACAACCGTACCTCGCCACTTCCCATGGTGAAGCCCGGTTCAGCAAGCTGTAGAGACTTCTCTCCATCGAATCCAAGCGAGCCGCAGCCGAGCGGCCCGGAAGGTGGGCAGCCATGAGCAAAGAGACGGCGGATGAGGCTATAGACATTTACGTATCGGAACGGATGTCGAAGGGGAAAGAAACCGCCAGCACCCATTTCCTCGCCAAGATCTACCTGAGGCACCAGGGCTGGGAGATAGCGGACTCGATGCGCAGGGTCCGCGGCCTGACCCGCTACTACATCGACCTGACCAAGGTCATGCTGAACCCCTTCAAGGGACCCGAGATTGCCTGGCTCGCTTCGATGATCAACATCGCCATCTATGCGGCCATCCTCATCTCCCTGGAAGACCAGCGGCTTTTGGGGATCGCCCTGCTGTCGGGCACCCTGGTCAACGCCGGGTACCTGGTGCGAAGCGGCATCAAGAAGTGGTGTGAGCTGAACGTGATGCTGGCTATCTACGACGAGATCGTGCAGATTGCCGACCACGAGTTGGAGCACCTAGCCAGCTACTGACCCAGCGCCAGTTCCAGCTCCGCGAGACTACCCACCGCGAGGTCGGTAAGCTCGGGCCAGCGAAAGGTGCGGCTGGGATCGACGTGGATGGTGGCGGTTCCGGCGGCGCGGCCCGTTTCCAGGTCGAAGCGGAAATCGCCCACCATGACCATCGCCGAGGGATGAGCCCCCCAGCGGTGGGCCAGCTTGAAGATTCCCTCCGGATCCGGCTTTGCCGGGGCCTCATCACGCCCCAGCACATCATCGGGAGCGATGTAGTCGGCAAGACCGATGCGCCCCAGCGACCTGAGGGCGTTTTTTCTTGTATTGCGGGTCAGAATCCCAACCATCACCCCGCGGCTGTTCAGGAGTTGCACCAGTTCCAAAGCCCCCACTGCAGGTTCCGTCCTCTCCGCCAGCTCATCCTCTATATCGGAAAGCTTCCCTTTAGCCACCAGCGCCTCCGCTAGCGGCAGCGAATCGAGGTGTCCCAGGATGTCGCCACCCTCCGGGACTCCCAGGATGGTCCTGATGTGGGCGAAATCGTGGATGCCTACGGTGAGGGTGCCGTCAAGGTCGAAAACCCAGTGCTTCCTGCACAGTATGTCCGATGCCGCCAGAGATTTGTCCATGCCCCCTTTTAGCAGATCAGAGATAAAAGATAAATATTAAAGGAACCGGCTGTCCGAAATAGGAACCGCCTCCTGCGCAGCGAATGCACACATCCCGGTGTCCACAGCACCAATGCCACGAAAAATCGGCGACTTCCTCTTGGCACGCTCCCCGCAGCAGAAACAGAACCAGCCCACGGTTCGGGCGAGACGGGATCTTTCCCGCCCGCTCTTCAGTTTGGCTGGGAGCGTAACCACAAGCTGGTTCTCTGCAGCCGGCAGCCACAAGGGGGTGAAACATGCTCGCTACCATTATCGCCGCGTTCACACTGATGTCGCTGGTCGCTGTCTCCTCGCAGGCTGTAGCCTACGCGCGCAGGAAAGACAAGTGATCTAACAGCCCTTCCGCCATGCCCCTAACCGGGCTCCCGGGTGTCGCTGATCCGGGAGCCCTAAAAGACCCTCCACGAATGATGTTATCGCGGCATGAACCTCCTCTGATCCAGGCCCGGCAAGTATGCCATGGCGCCCGAGGGGGAACTTCAGATACTCCTTCTCCTTGCTCCCCAGCAGCTCGAACAACCGCTCTGCCCCCCGCGGGTCCACCACCGGATCGCCATCCGCCTGCACCACCAGCACCGGCGCCTCGATGCGTGACAGCTTGGACTCCAGCTCCCTCATGAACCGCCCCAGCTCGCGCACTCCGCTCACCGGGAGGCGCGAATAGTTGATCTGCGGACGCTCCGGCACCGTCACCACGAACTCCATCTTGGCCCACTGGTAGCGAAGCACGTCCATGAGCCGGTTCCAGACGTGCACCGCCGGTGCGAAGCGGGAGGAGATATCGACCAGGCGCAGCGGCGGGCAGACGGCGAACACCCCAGCCACCCTGGGAATCCTGCTGGCGCAGTCCAGCGCCACCCCCGCTCCGAAGGAAAATCCGCCCACTACCACCCGCTGGCAGGCCGCGCTCATCAGGGCGTACCCCAGATCGACCGATTCCACCCAGTCGGCACCTACTCTCGAAGCCAGGTCGGGGGGCGCCGTGCCGTGCCCCTTGAGGCGCACCTGGTAGACCCACACCCCCCGCGCGTTGAGATGCTGGGCCAGTTCGGCCATCTCTCTCGGAGCCGAAAGGAAACCGTGCACCAGGACCACGCCCAGCCTGCGGGAAGCCCCCCTCGACAGCACCGGTGATCCGACCCCCCTCTCCTTGCTCTCGTCCTGGCTGTAAAAGTGGCGGTAGTCCCCCTCGAATTCTTCCAGCGCCCGGCGCTCCAGGAGACGGGCCACGCGGCTCCTCACCAGCCGCGCCGGAAGCCAGGCCATCAGGAAAACCTCTCGCCGCAGGGGAGGGAACCCCGCAGCCTCTCTGGCACGGGTGGCGAGGGGATTCTCCCCCGAGGCCGTGGATAAGCTTCCCCTCTCTTTCACCAGCCGTCCCTCCCGCCGCGTCACCACCCCCGTTTCCAGGGCCAGCTGCAGGAAATCCCGATAACGACGATCCCTGTCATCAGTGAGGAGGGTGACGCCGGTCTGCAGGCTTTCGTGACCATTGACGGCAGGGAGTTCACGGCACCGGGAAGCGAGCAGGAAGACCCTGCGCCGGAAGTCGTCTTCGGTACAGGAACCAAAGGGGAGAGCCTTCAACTGAGAGGCGAAGATGTGGTCGAGGTTGACGGTGGCGAGACGGGAGAGGGAGGCCAGGTAGCGGCGGCTCAGGCGTCGTTCTTCCCGCCTGAGGTTCGGCTGCGCGGGGATGGAGGCGATCGTCGAGTCCGCCGCCGGCAGTAGTATCGCGGCAGCCGGGTCGAGCGCTTCGCCGAAACGGATACCGACTTCGACAGCAGCCGCCGCCTTGTGCAACCGGACCCACAGCGATTTCCGCACCTGCAGCAGGTCCGTTTCCGGCGTGATTTCCGACAGCAGCCGCAGCACCTGGTGGATTGCGCCCAGGGGGTAGCAGGTAATATTGACCGGCACCACCCAACTGGTCCCCTTCAGCACGGCATCGAGGTCCGATAACGGGAAAGGGGCCTGAAGCCGCTCCGTCCCCGGCGCCTCGGAAGGGAGACTCGACAGGTGCTGCCGGCACCATTCCGTCCGGAGCGCCACCGATGCAGCGCTGGAAAGGGGATCGTGACGCGCCTCCTCGAAGAGGACCAGGTCCGCCTCCCCCGTAAGGAGCGTCTTCACCAGGCGGTGATCGGGGTCAGTGTCGCGGCTGATCCCGGCGCCCACAAGGTGAAGGAGGGCGCCTGAGGCGGCATCGAAGAAGGAGGCATCGACTACGGACTTGACCGCTTTACCGGTGAGAGCACAGAGGTTAAGGGGCAGCAGCAGCCTCTCAATGGCGGTGGACCCGCGGGCCACGAAGACCAGCCCTCCCTCCTTGGGTAGGTTGTCGCTGCCGTACAGGCGCACGGCGAGCCTGGAAAAGCGCTGGAGGGTGACGGCCATCGCCGGGGTGGCGAGAAAGGCTACACGCCCCATTTTCCACCTCGCTCCCCGGCAGCGTCCACCGTCCGTCCCCGTGCGGGCTCCACCAGCCGCTGCCGCAACCACCCGGGCCGGTTGGTCATGATCGAGTCCACGCCCAGGGCGAGAAGCCTCCTCGCGGCGGGAAGGGCATCGACTGTCCAGACATGGAGTTCAAGGGATTCCTCCCGCAAGGCGTCGACCAGTGCCGCGTCCAGAACGGAACGGTCGCGGCTGGCCAGGCCATCGGCGCCGGTCTCCTTCAAGGTGGCCAGGACCTCAGCGCGGGACGGGCGCCAGAGACCGCGGAAACGGTAGTCGGTAAGCCAGCAGGCCAGGTAGCCGGGAAGGCGGTTCTTCAAGATCCTGACCATCTCCGCGCTGAAGCACAATAGACGCAGATCGCCCGGCTCCACGGTCGAAGCGGCCAGCGCCGCCGCCAGGGGGGGGACGATTTCCGGACCGCACTTGATCTCGATGAAGAGGCGCTTGCCCGGGGGGAGGACGCCGAGGACTTCCCTCAGGGTCGGCAGCCGGGACCCCGCCCATCTCTCCCCCTTCCAGGCCCCCACGTCGAGCCGGCGCAGCTCGGGGAGGGTCGCCTCGGCCACCGCGATTTCGGTGCCGGCCGTGCGGGCCGTGGTGTCATCATGGAGGCAGACGATCTCCCCGTCGCGGGTCAGGCGGAAGTCGGCCTCGATGCCGTCGGCTCCCTGCTCGAAGGCCAGCCTGAAAGAGGCCAGGGTATTCTCGGGCGCATCGCGGGAAGCGCCGCGGTGGCCTATGATGACCGTTTTGCCCAGCTGTGGTGTACCGTCCATTGGAGTACCTGATTGCCAGGGGTCGACACCCCCCACGCCTTCGATGCTCAACCTCGTTCCTGTGCGAAGGCGCTCTCCCCGCTGCGCCGCCCGGGGTCAGCGTCTTCCCCCGGCGCCGGTGGCCGCTCCCGCTGCAGGAAGTGGCTGTAGAGGGCGCTGGCACAGATGGTCAGGAACTTGGTGAGATCGCTGTCGCTGCGGGAGGTGAGGATGATGGGAACTCTGGCCCCGAGGACCACGTTGGCGACCTCCGCCCCCATGGTGAAGGCCCAGCTCTTGTAGAGAAAATTGCCCGCGCAGATGTAGGGGACCACCAGGATGTCGGCCTTGCCCGCGACCGGATTTCCAGTCAACCCCTTCTTGGCCACGGCCTCCGGATAGAGGGCGAGATCATAGGAGAGCGGGCCGGAGACCTCCGCCAGCGGCCACTCCCGCTCCGAGAGGGTCTTTTCCAGGAGGGTGGTGGGGATGTTGCAGGATGGCACCTCGTTCGCCTCCAGAAGCGCCACCTTGGGGCGCTCCACCCCGAGACCGCGGGCGACGTCTATGGCGTTCTCGATGATATCGATCCCCGAGGTCGGATCCTCATGCTGGAAGAGTTCGGGGTTGATGGCCGGGTCGGTGAGAAAGATCAGCCGGTCGACACCGGGAAGCTCGCAGACGCTGACGATGGAGAGCCTCCTCCCGATTCCGATCCCGAGCTCCTTGTTCAGCACAGCTTTCATGAAGGTGGCGGTATTGAGGCACCCCTTCATGAGCATGTCCCCCTTCCCCGCCCGGACCAGCTGGACCCCCGAGCGGGCCGCCTCCGCCTCGTAATCCTCGGTTGAAGCCGGAACGTCGACCAGGGAGTAGTGCCTGTCGTAGACGAACTCCCCGGCGCAACCGGCGTTCAGCCGCGAAAGGCCCCCGACCAGGTAGGCCTTGTCGATGATCCCCTCCTCGATACCGTTGTTCACCGCAGAGAGCGAAGTGGCGTCCGGGCAGACCAGCACCACATTTCGCCGCTCGAGGAGCTTCGCCGCCTCGATGAGGCTCTTCATCCCGTGCCCCTTGGTAAGGCGGAACATCGACTCGCCCTTGTAGATGACAGCCACCACCCGCGAATGCTCGGTCACCGAGAGCAGCGAATGGGGAAGGCCGGAGTCGAAGTAGAAGGAGTCACCGGCCTCCAGCAGATAGACCTCACCGGCCACCGTCACCCGCAGCTCTCCGCTGAGCACGAAGATAAACTCCTCGCCCGGGTGCCGGCTCACCTCTACCTCGTTTTCCCGGCCGTGGTAGAGGTCGATCACGAAAGGCTCCAGGTGTCTGCCGGCGAAGGCCGGGGCGAGGCTCTCGTAATGGAGGAAGTCTTTCCTGGTGACCCCTACCCTCTCGTTCTTGCTGGTCTTGATGGCCCTTTTTTCGGACTGTTCCTTCCCGTACAGGAGGGTGGAGATGCCGACACCCAGAAAGGTGGCAAGTCTCAGAAGTTCCGAGATGCGGGGGGAGAGCTGGTCCGAGAGGACCAATCCCAGCGTCGCCTCATCCCAGCCCAGCGCCTCGCGGAGAGTTTCCGGCGACGACTCCCTGGCCTGGAGCACCGCCTGCAGATTAGCTCCGATCTTCATACGCCGCTCCCGGATAGATTTTGGCCTCTTCGCTGCCGGAGAGGACCCGCAGGGCCCCTTCGATCAGCGCCTCGATCTCGTATTCCCCTGCCCTCACCAGAACCGGCGCCACAAATCCCACCTTCCTGGTCAATGCCGCCACCAGCTTCTCGCTGTGGGCCAGCCCCCCGGTCAGGACGATACCGTCCACCTCGCCATCAAGGGCAGCGGCCAACCCGCCGATTTCCTTGGCGACCTGGTAAACCAGCGCGTCCAGCACCAGGGCAGCCTCAGGGTCCCCGTGCTCGCGGCGCAGCTCAACCTCGCGCAGGTCGACGGTACCGAGGTAGGAGTAGACACCCCCCTTGCGGGCGATGATCACCTTCAGCTCGCCGATGGAACAGGTACCCTCCTCGATCAGCTGCAGCACCCCGATCAGCGGCAGCCCTCCGGTGCGCTCCGGGGAGAAGGGGCCGTCGCCATTCAGGCCGTTGTTGACGTCCACCACCCGCCCCTTGCGGTGGGCTCCGGCGGTGATGCCGCTGCCTAAGTGGACCACGATCAGGTTGAGCGTCCCGTACGCTCTGCCGAGCTCCTTTGCCGCATCGCGGGCGGAAGCCCTCTGGTTCAGGGCATGGAACATGCTCCTGCGCTCCACCCCGGCCAGCCCCGAAAGACGTGCCACCGGCCAGAGCTCGTCGATCACCGGGGGGTCGACCACGTAGGCGGGAACATCATGCCGCTTGGCGAGTGCCGAGGCCAGCACCCCTCCCAGGTTGGCCGCATGCTCCCCGCTCACCCCCAGCCTGAGGTCGCGCTCGAGAAGGTCGTTCACCAGATAGACCCCTCCGGCCACCGGTCTGACCAGACCTCCCCGCCCGACGACCGCATTGAAGGCGATTCCCGCGACCCCGGACTCCCGCAGGTAGCGGTCTATGCACTCCATGCGGTAGCCGAACTGGTCCATGACGCAGGCGAAGCTTTCAATCTCCGCCCGCGGGTGCTCGACGCACCCCTTCTGCAAGGCGCCCGCCCGATAAAATCCCAACTTGGTCGAGGTGGAGCCGGGGTCGATGGCCAGGATGTTCATGTCTCACCTGTGTTTCGATCTTGGAGTGCCGGAGATGAGCGAAATTATAACCTTATAACCTGAAAGAAAAAGCCTCAATCTTCGAGGACAAGGGCCGATATCAATACCCACGTTGCCACCAATCGACACAACGGGGACCAAAAGGAGCGCAGAGGTCCTGTTGTGACGAGGTCGTGGCCGTAGCAGCTGTAAAGGACGGGTGCGCACCCGGCAGTCATAACGAGCAAAAAGGAGAGCAAAATGGCGGTCGCAACTATCACGGAAATCACGCAGTATCTGACTTTCAGGCTGGAAGACGAGTTGTTCGCACTGGACATCGGCAAGGTGCGTGAGGTGCTCGACTTCACCTCCATCACGAAGGTCCCCCAGACGCCGGATTACATGCGCGGGGTGATCAACCTGCGGGGGAGCGTGGTCCCGGTGGTAGACCTGCGACTGAAGTTCGGGATGGCCATCGCCGAGCAGACGGTGAACACCTGCGTAATCATCGTCGAGGTGGAGATGGAAGGCGAGAAGGTGGTGATGGGAGCCATGGCGGACGCGGTTCAGGAGGTGCTGGACCTCGAGCCCGACCAGATCGAGCCGCCGCCCCGCATCGGCACCAAGCTCGACACCGACTTCATCAAGGGGATGGGGAAACACGCCGACCAGTTCATCATCATCCTTGACATCGACAGGGTCTTTTCCAGTGATGACAAGGCAACGGCACGAGATATGGAAGGGGCCGTCGCGGTCAACGGCTAAGGACCACGGGGACGAGGATGCCCACGGAGGCCGAGGCCATCAAGGCTCTGGCTGACGATGCAGGCATGCTGTCGGAGGGGGCTGTCCCGCAGCTCTCCCCGGCAGCGCCAGCCCCATTACCTCATAAACAGATAGGTGCTCTGCTCGTTGTAATCGTAGGCGCGCTTCACCCTGGTCAGGATGGTCGCCTCCTTGACCGGTTTCGGTATGAAGTCGAAGAATCCTTTTTCGAAAGCCCTGGCCTCGGCCTCGGCGGTGGCGATCCCAGAGATCAGGATGACCGGTATCGCCTTGGTCTCGGGAGTGCTCTGCAGCGCGCCATAGAGCCCGAAACCGTCGAGCTTCGGCATTTCGTTGTCGGTGAGAATGACCTTCGGCTTCCGGACCACCGCTTCCTTGAAGGCCTCAATCCCGTCCCCGGCGGTGACGACGTCATACGAGGAGGAAAGGACATTACGGAGCAGGGATAAGACCAGTTTGTCGTCTTCGGCCACCAGGACCGTTTTCTTGCCCGGCTCGTTGAGGCTCATCCCCAGGTAATGCCTGCAGATGGCAGCCTTGAGCTCGGTACGGGTGCCGACATAGGTGACGACGGTGACGCCGTTATTGGCCGCGATGTTGTTCAGGATCTTGGTGCAGCCGGGATCGGAAACCGCGATGTGCAGCCTGCCTCCTTCCAGCTTGAGGGGAAAGATCAGATGTTCCAGGGCGGTATTCGCCGTTATGATCCCGAGGAGCTGGGGGGGGAACGAAGCCCTGGCGAAGTTTGAAACGGTTTTGCAGCCGAACTGGAAGGCGAGGGCAGCGGAGAGTTCCTGCCCCGTCACGAGCCCCATCTCTTCCAGGACCGTACCGAACCGCCTGTTGAGCTTCTTGGAGATGGCGACGACCCTTTCCACCGTCCTGGGCGCCAGTATCCTCTGCTCTACAAAGATCTCCCCTATTTTCTTTCTCTCAGCCAAGGGCGCCCTCTAATGATTTTTTCAGCTCATTATAAATAAAAATGACAGCGTATCCATTAAAAAATTTCTAACGAAATAAATTAATACACCCTTCGACAAGCTCAAGGTGAACGACCATAGCGACCTGAAGATGAGCGGCTGCAGTTGCTCGTGCCGGTGATGTCGAAGGCCAGTGGCAACAGCCGTCCGCGCCGAACCCGTCGACGCCCGGGTTACGGCTTCGTGTTGAGCCCCCCGAAGGACCTCTATCCGTGAGTTCCCAGTAACGCCCCGATCGCCTCGAAGCGAGCGGCGGCTCCGGAACGCCTCTCTGCCAACTCCAGCGCCACGCGGCCCAAGGCCCGGTATAGCTGCGCCATCTCGTCATCCCACCCCTGCAAGGCATCGAGCTGCCTGGAAACGGCGGCGGCATCGCCACGAGCGATAGGACCGGTCAACGACTGCTCAGTTCCAGCTCTGAAGACATTGTCGACCGTTCCCCGCACCAGCGGCTCCATGACCTGCATGGCCGTCTCCCGCGGCAGCCCCCCCTTTTCGAAGCAGCGGATGCCGGCTTCCAGTACCGCCGTGAGGTAGTTGCATACGAAGACCGATCCGGCGTGGTAGATGGTCTTGAAGGCCGTATCGACCGCGAAGGTTCTGCCCCCTATGCCCTGGAAAGCCTCAACGAGGGCGGAGACTGCCGCGGCATCACCTTCCATGCCGCACCAGGTGCCGGCGAAGGTGGCGACCGAGATACCGGGATCCGCGAAGCTCTTAACCGGGTGGACGCTGGCCACCTCCCCTCCCCGCTCCCGGGCCGCGGCCAGCACCGTGCTGGCGAGGGCTCCGCTGAGGTGCCAGACCACGGAGCCGGGGCCAACCAGCCCCGAGGCGGCCAGTTCGTCAGCGCAAAGGGCAACGGCGTCATCGGAGGCGGCTATCAGGTACAGGTCGGCCGGACGCATCTCCGTGTAACTGGCCACAGCCCTGCCTGCTCCGATAAAGCCTGCTGCTTCCCTTCCGCTATCCAATGACCGGTTCAAGATGTCGCCGATCTGAAAGAGGGATGCCTCGTGAAAAAGGCGGCCCACGACCTTTCCTACCTTGCCGCAACCGATGATGTTAAGCGATCTCATGTGGCCGGCGCACCTCCCATTAAAGAGTTCCGCCAGACTACCCGTTATGGAGGGCGCTGTCAACGGGGCCGGCGAGCCCACACGAACAACTGGTTCATGAGTCGCTATTCAGGTCAGAGGAGACGGCGACGGGGGTGAGAGAAGGAGTCAATGAGGTTGAGGCGGTAAAGAAAAGTCAGCGGTGGCGGGCGCCGGGCGTGAACAGGGAGGAGTGATGGCGGGTTCGGCCGAGGCTATTCGCCGTCTTCGGCGAGAGGGTAGTCATCGCTTTCCACGCACTCGCTTTGTGCCTGGAGAAACGAGTCGACCTGGGGGTCGTTGACGATTTCGACCACGCCATGATTAACGGACCACGAGGTGCCGCAGATGGTGCACTCGATGATACCTTCCTTGAAGCCGTCACTGTGCAGTACAGTCCCGACCTGGTCGGTGTTCCTGCATACCGGACATCTCATGAGCATCCTCCCGGAGTATAGCCTGATTCTTCCACAGGAAGATTATGCTCGGGGATTGCACCATTGGCAAGGGGAGGCTCAATCGACACAGGCTAGAACCGATAGCTCAGCTTGACCCTGAAGGTCCGGCCGTCCTGGCCGATGACGTCCTGCTTGTTTTCGCCCCCCCCGGGAATCCCGTATTGCTTGTCGAAGAGGTTGTACAGGGTCCCGGACAGTTCCACTCCCGGCACCAGGTCGTGGCTGAAAAGAGTCAGGTTCGTGACAAGATACCCGTCCACCCGGTTCCCGGCCAGCGTCTTTCTGCTGCCAAGATACTGGAGCTCGATGCCGGAAAAGAGCGACTTACGGTAGAGAGGAGCGATAAAGTTGAGCTTGGCCATGTGCTGCGGGGAATCGACCAGCACCAGCCCGGTGCGGTCGTCCCTCGCGTCCTGGAGGGTGTAGCTGACCCGTCCTTCAACCCCGCTCTTCCACTTCGACTCGAGCTCTGCTTCGACGCCCTTCGCCGTGACCACGTCGACATTCTGGAACACCAGCATCCCGTCGCCTGGGTCGGTCTGCTGCTTGATCATGTTGCTGATCTTGTTGTAGAAGCCGGCCAGCGTGCTGCGGACGTGCTCGCCCCACCCCTGCTCCCAGACCAGCTCGTAGCTCCTTATCTTCTCCGGCTTGAGCTCCGGATTGCCCTTCTGCTGGAACTCCGCCACATCGTAGTAAAGCTCGTAGCTGTTGGGTGCCCGGAAGGCCTCGCCGTAGAGGGCCTTGATGCTGCTCCCCGGCACCGGAGTATAGATCAGGCCTGCACGAGGGTTCACCGTCCCGCCGAAGGTATTGTAGAAGTCGTAGCGGACCCCGGCGTTCAGAATGAAATTGGGCACTATGGTGAACTCGTCCTGGAAGTAGGAAGCCCAGCGCCAGGTCGGTCGGTCGACCTTGAGGTAATCATAGCGAGGTTCGATGTCGTGGTTGTAGAAGAGCTGGGTGGTGTTTGATTGATACTCGGACCCCGCCACCACATGGTGTTTTTCCCAAAAGGTCCTCGACACCTTCAGCTCGGTACCCCACCACTTGTTCAGCGCCGTGTCGCGGTTCAAAATCGAGCCACCGCTGTCGGAATCGAAGGGGATGTTTTCGTGATAGTTGTAGTAATCGTAATAGGCGCGGGCCGTGGTGTCCCAGTCCTCTCCGAAGGTGTGCTGGTACTTGAGGTCCAGGTATCCCCTGCTGTCCACCGTCTTGAAACGTGAATCGTCGAAGGTGGCTCCGAAAGAGGCGGTCGGTACGCCTTTCTCCCGGGAGGAATAGGCGCCCTGCAGGGTGAAGTCGCGGAAGGAGGCCGTGCTGAAGAGTCTGTAGTTGTTCTCGTAGTCCGCATTTCTGGCCACGCCGTAGTTGTGCGCGGCATCGTCGTATTCCGGGTAGTAGAGCTTGCGTCGGCCCTGGCTGTCGAGGAGACTGGCGGAGAAGGAAAGGTCGAGGCCGTTATCCAGACGGGTGCCGTAGCTCGCCCGCCCACTGTAGGTGGAGAGGCTCCCGGCCTCCCCCGACAGTTCCGCTCCCTGCAGCTTCTTGCCATGCCGGGTGAAGATGTTGACCACGGCGAAGAAGGCGTTGTCGCCGTAGAGGGAGGAGCCGGGGCCGCGAATGATCTCTACCCGATCGATCAGGTCCACGTCGAGGATGAAGTCATTGCCGACGAAGGCGGCGTCGTACATGTTCTCATTGGTCCGGTGGCCATCGACCAGCACCAGGATGCGGCTGTCGTACCCTCCCGAGCGGTCCACTCCGCGGGAGCCGATGTACTCGTAGTTGCGGTCATAGGTGACGTAGAAACCGCGCTGGCTGCGGAGAATGTCGGCCAGGGTCCGGTAGCCGTACTTCTTTATCTCGTCGGCGGTCACGATGCTGACGGCCGACGGGGCCTCGGTGACCTTCTGCTCGAACTTGGAGGCGCCGTAGACCATGGCGACGTCGACCTTGGTCAGCTGATCGAGGCTGAGCTCGGTCAGGTCCTCGTCCTGCCGGGGGGGCGTCTCCTCAGCCAGGACCTGGCCCGGTACGGCGAAGAGGGGGGAGAAGGCTATGCAGGTCACGAAGGCGCAGTTGACAACCCACGTCCGGAAGGGGCGAAACATCTATACCTCAAATCATCGAGTTGAAAAACGGGGGTCAGGGTCGGTAAAAGGCGCATCCGACTTTTCGGGCCGGCTACACCTCGTGCCTTATCGGTATTAGAAGAGGATTCTTGAGGAACTAATTAGAGGCAGAGGCAGGGAGTGACTTGGGGTAGTTAGCGGGGGGGGGGAAACGGTTGGGTTTCTGCGCGCCAGCAGAAAGAAGGGAGCGTAGTGGCCGCTTACGGCCGCTGCCCGGGCCGGCCGGAGGCGGGGACGACATTGATGCCCGCTTCCATGCCATTCTCCGGGTCCGGGACGGGAGGCTCGCCCACGATCAGGACCTTGGGACCGTTTATGAGACTCTGAAATTCACCGGTGTGATCGGGGGTGTCGCGGACCACCCACTCATAGAGCTTCCTCGCGTCCATGAGGATGGGGCGCTCCGGTTCGTTGTAGTAGGCCCTCTGCATCTCCTCGTCGTAGAGGCCGATGCAGCCGTGCGAGGCCGGGTAGCCCGGGATATCGCGGCCATGGAGCCAGTAGGTCGTCCAGCCATCCTGCTTTTTTTCGGTGTAAAAGCGCAGGCCGTAGTGCATGGGATAGGGACGGTCGGTTCCTTCCATCCGGTAGAGGCTCGATTCGTGACGGGCGTGGACCGCGTCGACCCGGTAGGAGCCGTTTTTCAGCCGGTACCCGTCGATCCCGACCGCAACCGGGGTGGAAAAGACCAGGTCGCCGTATTCATAGGCGCCGAGGAACATCTCGTTCTGGTCGATCAGGATGAACTGCGGCTCCAGCTCGGCTTCCTCGTAGAAGGGAGGCATGGGATTGAAATCCTTGACCTGCTTCATCGGTCGGGGGACCTTCACCGAGATGCCGCCTATGAAGTGGCGCCGGTCCATGCGGTTGAAGCGCAGCCCGTCCTTCCAGTACTTGCCGAAAACTCTCCGCGGGGTGTCGTTCCAGGTGAGCCGCACGCATTTCCACTGGTACAGGTAGTCGCTGGGGTAGTGGTACTGGCAGAGGGACTGGATCTTCTGGACCGCGCCAACCACAGAGGAGCTTCCGATTATCAGCATCAGGCTCAGCACGATCCCGGCTACGGTTCTCATGACTATCCTCCGGTCCTGATCTCATTTTATCAGGGAGAGTTCCGCTAGTCGAATTGCAGCTTGTAGTAGAGATCGGCGCCGCTCTCGCTGCCGCTTTGGGTCTCGATCTGCCAGTGCCGGAAAAGATCGTAGCGCATTATGAAGAGGTTCCCCCCGGTGACCAGCGAGCGGCCGTAGCTCAGATAGAGCTTCGGGGTCAGGTACTTCCCTACCGTCAGCAGCGATTCCGTGGCGGCGGCCTTGGAAGGCGCACCGGTCGGGGTGACCGACACCTCCTTGTACCCCATGCGCCCGGAGGTCGAAGGGGTAATAGTCTCCACGCCGAGCACGCTCAGCCCCAGCCTGTCCTTGATCTGCTCCTGTACGGACTCCGACTGGCCGAAAGACAGGAGGCCGCTGGCAGCCAGCGCCAGCGAACTGGCCTGATCGGTGCCGGTGCCGGTCCCCAGCGGATGCCCGAGGACCATGTAGGCCAGGATATCGACATCGGCCATCGACGGCTCGGAGTAGAGCTTCACCACCGGCGCCCGCAGGTACCCCGCCACCAGGACGCCGGCCTTTATGTCGCTTACCGTCCTCAACGCCAGGATGTCCAGCGTCGGCTGGGTGACGGGGTCGTTGGCGTAGTAGAGCCGGCCCCGGACGATTTCGAGGTCGAGACCGTAGGCGCGGTAGCTCCCCTTGACCACCCTGATCTCGCCGCTGCTGGTGATGTTGTCCAGTCCCTTCAGCACCAGGTCCATCCCGCCTCCCAGCTTCGCGTCTATGCCGGAGGCCTTGACCTGTACCTTGTCCCCCAGCACGACGCGGACCAGCCCGTCGACCACCAGAGGATACCTGGGCCCGGCAGCGCGAGGCGGGGCGCCTTCAAGGATGACATCGGAACTGGGGGTAACCGCCCCCTTGGTCGGAGGGCCGGAAACCAGCAGCTCGGGGACCCGCACCTCCCCTCGCACCGTGGCGGTCCTGCCGGTCCCCTGGAAAGTCAACCGCGGCGAAGTCACCATCTGCAGTTCCGGGAGGAAGACGGTCTGGAAGCGCTCGCCGTTCACGCTGCCGCTGTATCCCGCGACCTCCCAGCCCTTGAGGCGCACCACCATGTTCCCCTGCAGGCGCCCACCTCCCGAGGTCGCGCTCACGGGATTGATCACGATCTGGTCCCCCTGCAGCCTGGCCACCAGCTGGACATCTGAAACGGTTATCCCGGCGCTCGGCAGGTAAGCCCCGCCCTTGGCGAGTTCCAAGGTCCCTTCCAGCCTCGGGTCGCTCCATATCCCCCCCACCCTCAGGTCGAGGCTCAGCTCGCCGTGGCTCTCCTGCACCACCCCCGGGAGGAGCGCGGTCAGGAAACCGCGCTCCTGGACCTTGCCGACCAGCGAGCCCTGCAGGGCTCCGTTCTGGTTCTCGGCCACCGGGATGCGGGCCGGGATGGGGAGCACCAGGCTGCCGCGGGCCTCCCCGTTTTCGGCCAGTGACAGGTTGAGGGTGGAGGATAAGGTCTCGCCGCGCCAGACAAAGGCCAGGGTCGCGGAGCGCAGGTTGGCGTTCATCTCTCCCGACTGCCCCTGCCACTTGGCCCTCCCCTGCGAGAAGACCGCCTCGCCCGTCATCTCCACCCGTTTGCCGGGGAGTATCAGCCCCTTTCCCTGCCCGGCAAAATTCCCCTCCAGGTTCAGCCCGGCCGGAAGGAGCGGCTTGAGGAGGGCGGGATTGATCCCTCCCCACTCGAAGGCGAACTCCGCGGTCTCGGGGACGCCGGCTGTGGCAGGCGAAGTCGACGAGAAGGCGGCTCTCAGGGCGCCTCCCCGGTCGAGGGCCGCATCGAGGCTGGCGCGGGTCCCCTGCTGGTCGGCATCGACCCGGAGGTTGAAGCGGCTGAGGGCAATCTGCTGGCCGTTGGCGCTATAGGTTCCGCTGGCCGCGGCGCGGGCCTGAAGCTGCAGCACCCCTTCGGCAGCCTTGCCGGCGGCCGCGCGCCCCCGCCAGTTGAGGGAGACCTCAGCGGTGTCGACAGTGGCGTCGGCGCGCTCGCTGTCACCCGTCCAGGTGACGTGCCCGTTGGCGAGAGCCAGGTTCCCCCTGAGATCGACCTTCTTCCCGGGGGCAAGACTCCCCCTCACCAGACCGGCCACTCTCCCGTCCACGACCAGGTCCGCGGGGATCGCCGGACGGAGCAGAGCCAGGTCGAAGTTGGCCAGTTGCAGGGTCAGGTCCCCGCTTTGCGGCAGCGAAAGCGAAGCGGGCTCTCTGGAAGCGAAGACCAGATGCCCCTCCCCGCTCCCCCCTTCGAGGACCAGGTCAGCCGTCACCCGCATTCCTCGCCGGTCCCCCCGGATATGCGCGGCCACGTGCTGGAGGTTGATGATGCTGTCCTTGGTGACCACGGTTCCCCGGGCGTCGAACCCTCCAGCCAGATCAACCCTCTTACCCGGCAGCAGCCTCGCGGTCAGGTTACCCGAACTCGCCCCCGTCAGCAGGACCCCCTCCAGCCAGCCGTTGGCCCGGGCCAGGTTCAGGGCGCTCCAGCTTCCCCGGAAGGAGCCTGATGTCGGATGACGCCTCATTTCTCCAGCCACCTCGACCCGCTCGCCCGGCATGCCATTGATTACCAGGGGAGCGATACTCACCCCGGAGGCACTCACCATGAGGGGAGCGGGGGCTGCCAGGGCGAAGGGGCCTACCTGGTCGTGGCCGTAAAGCCTGGTGAGCTCTCCGCGCCAGGCTCCGCTGCGGTAGCCGCCGGAAAGCCCGGCATGGGCCTCGCCCTCGGTGGTAAAGAGATCGGCACCGAGGGAATGCTGCGCGGCCGTCCCCTCCAGCGACAGGAGCGCCCTTTGCGCCTGGAAGTGACCGACGCGGATGGTATCGACGGTGGCATCGAGACGGAGCGGGTACTCCTTCCCTTCCCCCAGGTTGGCATTGAGCTGCAGCGCGGCCGCGCGCACCCCGGCCGCGGCAAGGTTGGCCCCGCGCCCCCGCGCGCTCCCGGACAGGAGCCCGTCCCGCCAGCGCACCCACCCCTCGGCATCGAGCTGCCCGGCTGTCCCCGGGGCGAGGCGGGAAAGGTCGCTGACGTGCGCCACCAGGTTGAGTCGCCGGTCAAGCTCCCCGCCCCCCCGCAGATCGAAGCCCCCGCCGACCAGCAGCAGCCGGTCTATGCGCAGGCGCTTCCCGGCGAAGGCTGCGTCGACCTCCCCCTTGAGGTTCTGGCCGCGCAGCCTGCTCTCCAGTAATTTCGCCCGTACGGCCCCGCGAGACCCGCCTCCTTTCGCGACTTCGAGGTTCCCCGCCAGGTCGAGGTTGACCACCCCCGGCCACCGGGCCGTCAGTCGGGCCGGATTCAGCCCTCGTCCGGAAAGGGTCCCGCTGATGCGGGTCCCCGCGCTCCAGGCGATGTCGAGGGCGCCGGTGACCCCTCCCTGCAGGAGCTTCCCGGAAAGGGGTGCGAGCCTCACCCCGCTCTTTCCTCCCCGAAAAGTGGCCGAGAGGGCGGCGGTCTCCCAGCCGGGGCCGCTGTTGGCCAGGGCGAAGCTCCCGTGGAAATCCGAGACAGTCCCCGAGAAGGTGGCGGTGCCGGAAAGCCGCGTTTTGCGCTTCAGCTCCGCCGCCAGGTCGAGGTCCCTTATGGTCAGTGCCAGGGCGAGGATCGGACTGGTGATCGTGGGCGTGATGCTCCCGTTGGCGGTCACGGTCCCGCGCCGGCCGGGCCTTAAGACGGTAAGCCCTCTGATGTTGAAGGCCTTGGCGGTGATGCCGAGCTCCCCGGTCACCTCCAGTCGCTGCGCGCCCCCGCTTTTCCCCGCCGCCGCGATCGGCCCCGCCATCAGCTCCTCCTCTTTCCCGGGGAGAAGCCTGGCCTGCAGCGAGAAGCGGTCCATCCCCTGGAGCGGGCGGGCCGGGATGGCGGCCAGGTCGATCCTCAGGGAGGGATACCAGAACCCTGCGGCAAGGTCGCCGCAAACCCGCCCCAGCGGAGAGGCGATGCGCAGGTCGGAGACCGAGAGGAGGCCGTTTTCCAGTGCCAGCGCGGTGGTCAGATCGGTCACCACCACCGGAGCATCCTGCATGTGCCGGTAGCTGAGGGCCGTCACCTCGACCCGGGCGACATGGACACTGAAGCGCCGCAGCAGCGGGCTCAGCCGCGGCCAGACAAGCCTGGGAGTTTTTTTCGGGGTATCGTCCTGGACCCGCACCCCCGAGATCGCCACCTCCCGCACCACCAGGTTCCCGCCGAGAAGCTGTCGGGGGTCCCAGGAGAGGTCGAGCGCGTCGATCTGCGCCTGCATCTTCCCTTTGCTGGCCTTTACCCCCGCCAGATGGAGGCCGTCCAGAAGCCAGCCGCGCACCTCGCGCACCGAGAGCTGGAGCCCCGCCGCCGAGCCGAGGGTGGAGAGGGCGAAGCGCGCCCCGCTGTTGGTTTCGAGGAGCCAGTAGAGCGCCCCCAGGCAGAGCAGGACGATGGCCAATACCGCTGCGCCGATGTAGATCCAGAGCCTTCTCACAGCTGGAACCCCACGGTGAAATGGATGTAGTAGATCTGCTTGCTGGTACCGAGCCGTTTTGCCAGCGAGAGGTTGAGCCCCCCGACCTGAGTGTAATAATGAAGGCCGATGCCGGCACTCTGGTAGAGGTGGAGCTTGTTGAAGTCGTTGAAGGCGTTGCCGGCGTCATGGAAGATCGAGAGCCCCCACTTCTCGAAAAGGGCCCGCTCCAGCTCCACCGTTCCGGTCAGCAGGTTTTTGCCGCCGGTCACCTCGCCCTGGGCGTTCTTGGGACCAAGGCTCTGATAGGAAAAGGCGCGGACACTCTGGTCGCCGCCGGCGAAGAAGCGGATGGAGGGGGGAATGTCGGACAGCGGGTCGGTCAGCATGGTGACGCCCAGCTTGTTGCGCAGGTGGAGGGAGAGGCGCGCGGGGAACGGCAGCACCGCGTTCCCATCGGCGATGAACTGGACCAGCCCGGTGTCCGAACCGAAATAGGGGTGAGCCCCCCTCAGGTCGAGGGCGTAACGGTACCCCCGCATGGGTCGGACCAGGTTGTCGAAGCGCTCCCGCGAGAAACGGAAGCCGGGCAGCACCAGTCTCGAGCTCGATTTCTGGCTGGCGATGGTGAAGTCCTCCTGCTGGAGCTTGACGTAGGCAGTGGCGAGCTCCCCGCGGCCCAGGCTCCGGTTGTAGTCGAATTCCAAGGCGGCAAGCTGGCTTGTATAGGTGGTGACGTCCTCCTGCTGCAGGTTCAGCTGCCAAGCCGTGGAACCCTTCAGGTCATGGACGTTCGGGATGGTGTAGCGGGCTGCGAAGCCCTGAAGGCGCTGGGCGGCATAGAGAGTCATGTCGAGGTCCTGCCCCTTGTGAAAGAGGTTCAGCTCGCGGTAGTGGACCGAGAACCTTCCGCCGGTGTCGGTCCCGTAGCCGACCCCGGGGCGGATGGTGCGCCGGGGTGCGGCGGTAAGCTTGATCAGCACCGGGACCTGGTGGTCCTTGGCCAGTTCCTTTTCAGGGTTGATGATGACGGTCTTGAAGCGCTCGGAGTTGGAGTAGTTGATCTGGGTCTCGCCGATTTTGGCGAAGGAGAAGACCTCTCCCTTCTTGAACGCCAGGTAACGCCTGAGGAAGTCCTGCGGGTAACCGGTCGCCCCCTCGATGCGGACGTCGTCGAAATAGTATCTCTCACCAGTCTCCAGTGTCAGCGCGATGGCGGCACTTTGCTCTCCGGCGGCAATGCGGATCACGTGCCTGGTGAAGTCGGCGTCCAGGTAGCCTAGGCTGACCGCCCGGGACTTTAGAGCGCTTTTGGCCCGCTCGTACTCGGGCTGCAGCAGCACGTTTCCCTTGCGCAGCGGGAAGGCTCTCGCCAGCTGGCGCAACTCCGCCTCGCCTGCCCCGGCACCTTTGAGCTGGAGATCGACCGAAGCCACCCGCACCGGCGCCCCCGGCACCACCCTCACCAGCAGCACATACCGCCCCGTGCCCACCTCCTTTACCGCCGAAGTCACCTCGGCGTGGTAGTAGCCGTACGGCTCCAGCGCCAGCCTGGCCTTTTCCACCGCCTGTTTCGCGAAACGGTTGAGCCAGAGCTGGTCCACCTTGCCGTCGCGGACCAGGCCGTAAGGCAGGATCAGAGCCTGATGGACGTTTTTCAGTGCCGCCCCCTCGACCCCGGTCACCTCGACCTCAAGCGGGTCGGCGGCCACGAGCGGGGCGGGATTAAAAAGAAGGATGAGGAGCGAGGCAATCGCGGCGTATAGCGGGAGAAACCTTGACATGAAGGCCCCTTTACCGGGGAGTGGCTGCCAAGCTGGAACCTAAGAATTTTACCATCTCTGCGGCATTAATATATCTCGCTCGCCCATAATCCCGCCCCCTGACGAGGTTGGGACTTAAGCGGCAACAGGTTGATCTAATTGGCCCCCTCATCGCCCGCGTTAACTCTGCTATAATGGAGCAGATCCGGATCACGTAGCGAGGATGATCATGGCGGACCAGACCACAAGCGGCGAAGACGTTCCCCGGATAAGGGAGATGATGATTGACGACCTCCCCGAGGTGTTCCACATAGGGGAAGAACTCTTCACGGCCGAGTATTCCCAGAGTCTCTACCGCACCTGGGACGAATACGAGATCACCACCCTCTTCAACTCCGACAACGAGCTCTGCATCGTGGCGGAGCATGAGGACCGCCTGGTCGGATTCGCCCTCGGGACCACGGTCAAGAAGCACCACTCCCCCTGGAAGTACGGCTACCTGGTCTGGCTCGGGGTGCGTCCCGACCTGCAGAAGATGCAGGTGGGGGCCAGGCTCTTCAAAGAGCTCAAGAGGCGCTTCAAGGACCAGGGGGTACGGATGATCATCATCGATACCTCCGCCAGCAACACCCCCGCCATCCGCTTCTTCCAGAAGCACGGCTTCGCCAACATCCAGGAGCACGTCTACATGACCCTGAACCTCTCCCGCAAACACAAGAAAAAAACGGTGAAGAAGACATGAGCGACCGGATCGAAAGAGCCATCGCCGCGGTCGACCAGCAGCGTCTCAGGAAGACCCTCCTGGAGCTGATCGACATCTATTCGCCTTCCGGCAAGGAGGAGGACATCCAGCTCTACCTGGAGGACCTTCTGCGGCGTGAAGGCTTCGAGGTGCGGCGGCAGGAGGTGGAGGAGGAGCGGTACAACCTGCTGGCGACGATGGGCCAGGGGGAGCCGCTGCTCTACCTGGTCGGCCATGTCGACACGGTGCACGCCTGGGACCTGGAGGAGGTTGGAGCGAAGGAGGAGGGAAACGTCATCCACGGGCTGGGAAGTTCGGACATGAAGGGCGGCTGCGCAGCCATGGTGGAGGCTTTTCTGGCGCTGGGGCGAGCACTGCCCGAGGCCGAGCGACCGCCGGTGGGACTGCTGCTGGTGGTGGGCGAGGAGGAAAACGGCGACGGCAGCGCCACGTTCCTTCAGCATTGCCCGGCACCGTGGGCGGTGATCGGGGAGCCGACCGGGCTTTCGGCCTGCTTCGCCCATTACGGCTACATGGAGGCGGGCTTCGTAACCCACGGCCTGAAGAGTCACTCATCCCTCCCCGAGTTGGGGCACAATGCCGTGGAGTCGATGCTCCGGGTCCTTTTGCACCTGGGGAGGAACTCGCTGTTCCAGAGGAAGCAGTCAGAGATCGTCTACTCGATCCGGGAAATGCGTTCATCCCGGAAGGGCTTCGTGGTCCCGGACCGCTGCGAGACCTGGATCGATCTGCACCTGCCGCCGGACCGGGATCCTGCCTCGCTTGAGCAGGCGATCCGCGGCATCGTGGCCGAGGCGAAGCATTCAATTCCGAGGCTGGACCTCACCGTAGATTTCGACTTCGCCTCGGCGGGATACCACCTCGGGACCGACAACTGGCTGGCCCGCACGCTTAAGAAGGTCTATCCCCGGCTGGGGCTGCCCCTGAAATTCGATGCCTTCCGATCCCACTCGGACGGCAACCTCTTCTTCGCGGCAGGATCCAAGCCGCTGATTCTCGGCCCCGGCGCCCTCGAGGTTTCCCACACCCCCGAAGAGCAGGTCGATTTCACCGAAGTACTCGCCGCCGCCAAGATCTATGCCGCGCTCTGCATCGATGCCGCGGACCACGCCTCTTCCTGAGCCATTTCAAGGGACCCTCTCGGCACCATGCTCCATTTCTGAAACAATCCCCGACAAGGCCTACTATCCCCGCGACTGGAACCATCAAGTCCGCGCGACTGGAATCAAGTCCGCGTGACTGGAACCATCAAGGTGCGTGCTTCGACAGGCTCAGCACGAACGGCATCCAGCGAGCATGGTTGTGCCGGTCCCCCTGAGCTTGTCGAAGGGTGTGAAACTGGTCCCCCTGGGCTTGTCGAAGGGTGGTGGAAACCGTTCGCCCTGAGCCTGTCGAAGGGTGGTGGAAACCGTTCACCCTGAGCTTGTCGAAGGGTGCATTGCTGTTATTTCAGTAATCCGACTTGCTCATGGACAGGTGGCAGCGCCGGCAGTCGTTCATGGGGAAGGAGACCTGCATATGACAGGCGCCGCAAAAACTGCCATAGATGTTGCTGTCCATCGTGAAAGCCGCGTTACTCTTCTGCTTGATGTTGAAGATGTCGGGGTGGCAGCTGGAGCAGTCAAGCTCGGCGAAGTGGTCTTGATGGGAGAAAGCGACGTCGCTTCGTGGGGATGAGGTGCCAAGCTTCAAGGGCTGCTTCAGCTTGGTCGGCAGGTGCATTCCGGATTCGGAGGCTTCAAGTGAGTTGACAGGCTTGATGTACTCATCCTTGAGGGCCGCGGCCCAGTCGATCCCGTTTCCGAACGGTGCGATGGGCATTGATTCGGAGAAGGCGGCAAAGGCTCTTTCCAGGTCCTTCGTGTTTTTCATGTGACAGCGTTCGCACTGTGCGTCAGGCCCGTCTTTGACCGTGAAGGCGGTGACGCCGTCGTGGCAGGCGCCGCAGAACTTCCCGGAGAGATACTGGCTTCTGGTGATGCCGGTGTCGCCCTGGCGCATGCTGAATCCGAGGTCGAGATGGCAAACGCGGCAGGTGTAACGGGATCGATGGCTCCAGTGGGCGAAGACCACCGCATCCATTCCGGCTTTTCTCGACTTGCCGCGCATGGTTACGTTACCGTATCTCCAGAAGGGCCCGTTAGGCGGTATCGTTTTTAGCACCTTGTCGAGTTCGGCCCGATCAAGTGCGCTACTCCCGGAGCTGAGCAACAGGACAACGCAAAGCGCAGCCACGCCCTGCCTCAAACATTTTGCGCCGGATTTTCCCACCTTGTCTTTGTTGCTCATGTACCCCGACCTTCCATTTCGCCGCTGCATTTTGTCTCTGATCACGGCGTAGCCGACGCCAGCGGGAAAGCAAATCCCCCCTGTCCCCCCTTCGACAAGGGGGGGACGTGACCGCCGCGGACTTCGCTTTAACTCAACGCCGCCTCGTCCGACCAGCCTCTCAGTTCCCTCACCAGACACCGTCTCCGAGAGTCCCCCTCCCCTTGCGGGAGGGGGCAGGGGGGGGAGGCTTCCACTTCTTATGGAAGAACCTACTTCAATGTGACGGCGATGCGGATGAAGAGGTCGACGGCTCATTCTTCTTATGTTCAAGCACATACGCGTAGAGGTTCCTGCAGAGGCTAAGCCTCTTCAGGTAGACCTTGCGCACGGACTCATCCTCTTTTTGGATCGCCTTCTCCAGGGCATCGCACTTTTCGAGCAGCGTGGTCAACTCTTTCACCGAGAGCGCCATCGCCTCGTTACTCTTACCGCACGCCTCTTCGAGACCCGCCCGCCAGGACTGATCCTCCTGCGCCATTGCCGAGATTTGGAAGCACGATAGCGACACGACCGCCGCCACGACGACGGCCACCACTTTTATGTATGGAATGTTCATGGCCTACCTCTAAACCGGAGTGGCGTGGCAGCGCTTGCAGTCGGTCTGCGGGAAGGCGACCTTGTCATGGCAGACTCCGCAATACTTTCCATCGAAGAGCTCGATCATCGAGTACTTGGTGGTTCCCCTCTTGATGCCGACGAAGATATCTGGATGGCAGAGCTCGCAGCCGTTCCAGACGGTGTGTTTGGCGTGGGAGAAGATGATGTCCGGCATACCCTCCACCTTGGTCTTAAGGGCGAAGTCCCCCTGGACCTTCATGGACGACTTCTTCAGCGATACGCCTTCCAGATGGTCCAGCGGCTTCAGCAGCCCGTTCTGCTCAGCCTTCTCCCAATTTATGCCATTGCCCAGCGTCTCCCGCGGCATCCTCTCCTCGAAGTCGTGGAAAGCTTCCTCCCTGGCCGGATCCTTCTCCACGGCGTGGCATCTCACGCACCGCTTGTAGTCGTCCCTGGTATAACTGGAGGCACAGGAGGCGAAAATCTTGTTCTTGTTGTAGGTGGAGGAACCATTGTGGCAGGTCCCGCAGAAATAGCCCTTGCTGTTGTCGACGGCCCTGATCTTCGTGGAGTTGGCGGTCATCCCGAAGCCTATGTCGACGTGGCAAAGCCTGCAGGTGTAGTTCTTCCGGTGGATCCAGTGATCGAAAACGACAGGCGCCATGCCGGCCTGCTGGGAGTAGTTGTTGATGGTGACGCTCCCGAACTCATAAGGGAGCGGCTTTTTCTTCTTCATTCCCGCGCCCCAGAGAACACCGGCGCCGGCAAAGAACACGATTAGGACCAGCAGAGTTCTTTTCATGGAACCTCCTAGTATAATTTATAGCAGCAGCATTGTTATCAAAAACAAATGTGACCACCTTATTTTAAATCATCCAATCCGACAACCTTTTTTTGTACCATGGACAAAAAAATCAGATGAAAAGACGACATCGTCCGATATCTATAAAAGACTGCCGTACCGAAGCCTTGCGCCACCATAATTTTGAGAGTAAGGTGCTGCGGTTAGATCCACTTATAAGGAAGGTCCACGTGTTGCGCTGCATAATATTCATTTCCCTCCTGTTGGCCCTGATCACTCCCCACATCGCACAAGCGGAAACCGTAAAGACCGGTGCGGAGGTTCTCAACGAGGAGGGCTTCCAGTCCCTCAAGGGGAAGAGGTTCGCCCTGGTAACGAACCAGTCCGCCACACTGGGTGGCGTGCATATCCTTGAGCAGATGGAGAAAAAAGGCGTGCGGCCGGCGGTGATCTTCACGCCGGAGCATGGGCTCAAGGGGAAGGCCGAGGACGGGGCAAAATTGGCAGATAGCACTGTCGACGGCATACCGGTGAAGAGCCTCTACGGCGCCACCAGGAAGCCGCGCCAGGAGGACCTGAAGGGACTGGACATGGTGGTCTTCGACATCCAGGACGTCGGTGTCCGTTATTACACCTTCATCTCCACCATGGGCTATGTCATGCAGGCTTCGGCCGAGGCGGGAATTCCCTTCATGGTGCTGGACCGCCCCAACCCGCTGGGAGGGAACTACGTCGCGGGCTTCGTGCGCGAGGGGCAGCCGACCACCTTCACCTCGCTCTATCCTATTCCTCTTGCTCATGGGATGACGGTCGGGGAACTGGCCGGGATGATCAAGGGGGAGAAAATGCTCCCAGGGCTGTCGAGGCTTGATCTGTCAGTGGTGCGGATGCAGGGTTGGCAGCGTTCCATGCGCTGGCCGGACACCGGTCTCCCCTGGGTTGCCACCAGTCCCAATCTCGCCTCATTTGAATCGACCCTCCTTTATCCCGGGACGGGATTGCTGGAAGGGACCGCCGCCTCCGAGGGACGAGGAAGCAACTATCCCTTCGGGCTGGCCGGCTGGCCGGGAGTGGATGCGCAGGCCCTGGCGGACAAGCTGAACGCAGAGGAACTCCCCGGATTGCATTTCGAGCCGATTCATTTCACGCCGGAAAGCCTTCCCGGAATCTCCAGCGCCCCGAAGTACCGCAACCGCGACGTCAGCGGGGTGCGCATCGAAATAACCGACTACCACAGCGTCCTCCCCGTGGAGACCGGCATCGCCGTCATCAGCGCCCTCTACTCCGCCGTCCAGGAACCGGCCCGGAAGATCTTCTTCAGGGGCGGCTTCGATGACATGGCAGGGTCCGAACAGGTGAGAAAGGCGGTGCAGTCACGGCAGTCGGCGGTGGAGATAACGCGACGCTGGAGCGACGGCGTCCGCCGCTTCCTCCACCAGCGCCAGGGATATCTCCTCTATAACGATTGATGTAAGCTCCCGCTGGTTCTCTGAGCGTGCCCGCCTACTCTCCCCTGCCCCCCCTTTGTCAAAGGGGGGAACAGGCCACCTCTCCGCCATGTGCCCCTCGCTTCCTGGCAGTTCCCCTCGCTTCCTGGCAGTTCCCCTCGCCATCCGGACCATAGTCCCCTCGCCCTCCGGGAGAGGGGAAGGGGTGAGGGCTGCTGCAAGCTCCGCTGATCCCCTGCCCCAGACATCGCTCCCCAACCGAGTCAAACGGATAACCTCTGTAGTCTCCCCATCTACGCCATCCACTAGAGGGCGTCCGCCACTCCGATCACGGCAACCTCCCGCCATAGCTACCTTCCACCCCTGGCTCTCCCGCTTGCGCGCCGAAGCGCTTCAGCGCGCAGGCCCGGAGGTCGAGGGGATAACGTAATCAAACATATGTAGGAAGAAGATCGATGAAAGAAGTGCATGTCTATTCAGGTAGCGGCCTCGTACGTGGAGAGGCCGATGTAGTCCAGGAGTTCCCTCTGGTGCTGAGGGTGAATGACCGGGAGATGGTGACCCTGATCGCCTCCCCGCATGACCTCAGGTTTCTGGTCGCCGGTTTCCTCCGGGTGCAGGGCTTCGTCAGTAGCGTCAATGATTTCCTGATGCTGAGCGTCTGCAACGACTTCGGCATCGCCAATGTCCGCATCAGGGGGGAGGTCA
>NZ_JBXKJL010000419.1:0-1202 GCF_056994735.1 Geomonas sp. | reverse complement strand
GCCCCTTTTGGCTTTACTAAGCCGTTTGTTCTAATGCACCAGACCCTTCACAACTAAATGAATATGTAACATAATCATCTTGTGGTGCTTCAATAGGTGCAGAAGTTATACAAGCTAGACCAGAATAAGTTTTCCCTGTTATGCCTGTAAACTGTATCTTTATCTTTTCTTTATTCATAAAAGCATCTTCCAATTTGTCTTGTCCTGCATCATCAGTAGATATTAACCCACCAAATTCAACAGACCAATTAGAATTGCCATACTCTTTTTCGTCCCAACCATTTGAATCTTTGTTAGTAGTGTCTACAGTTTCGTTATTTCTTTCTATTGAAGCTTCTCTTTGACAAGCCACTGAAGTCCAAACAGGTAATTCAACTGTTCCTGTATTAACTTTAACTAAGACATTTTTACCATGTATTTTAGCCATATTTTAAGCCCCCTTTTGTTCTATTTTAAAAGTTACTTTTATATTAGATTGGAATAATACTGTTGTATCTTCCAAAATAACCTCGTTAACATTACTTTCTTCTTGGAATGATATATCATGTAAGATATAAGTTCCTAAATCTTGATCTATGCCTTTAATCAGTCCCATTACTTGCATTATATGAGTATTTGTTTCTTTTCTGCCTTTGCCTGTGCCATCTGTCCACAATTCAATGTTGTGTGTTACCTCAAAAGTCTCATAACCCTTCATTCTAACTTCATTAAAAGAAGTGTCCCCAAGCTTTACAAAAGGCATTTCAACACCTTCGGGTATTATGTCATAGACTTCATAATTGGCAATGCTTAGAACGTCATATAACGCTTTCTGTGTAGTGTTTAGCATACTATTCCACCAACTTTTTCATATCAGTTTTAAATATCTTAACTTGTTCAATAAATGAAGGTTGTAAGAAGGGTTTAGGTTTTGAAGGACTAGCGTATTTAGTGAATACTACTTTGCCACTCTTAAGCTTGAATCGTAACATTTTAGCCCTTACAGGTCTAATTGCACCCCTACCTTCTTCAACCCATTTAGCATACTTAACATTCGTTCCAACTTCAGCCCTGCGACCACCATTAGATATTTTAGTGTTGATACTTCCCATAAGTCTAGAAGTTACCACACTTTTATTAAATCTAATTTTGTTTTTCATAGTTCCTTCTAGTTGGAACGCATTCTTTTTTATGATCATTGTGCCTAGTTGTAATACTTCAAC